>NZ_JBQTGI010000008.1:204626-271454 GCF_052400645.1 Saccharicrinis sp. GN24d3 | reverse complement strand
CTTATGCTTACCAAAGCGCCCCAACTGCAGAAAGTTAAAGCGCCCTTTTATGCATAAAAATAGGATAAGGGTCTCTGTTACAAACTCTTTCCTCCAATTGTTGATATTTGGCATTTTTGATAACACGCTCTCTATGTGTGTTTTATAAATATTATTTCCCTTGATAGTCATCCTTAATGATGTTGTCAGAATTCACCATTAAGATACTGATTATCAAGGGTTTAAACAAATAAATTAGCTACTTACTTTGCTGATATTCAGCATTTTATACGATACTTTAACGAACTGTTGTAGAGGTAAAGTACTACGTTTCCCACGGCGGCAAAAGCCCTTGTGCTTCCGATAAAGCTATAGCGACACGCGGACGGTGAGCTTCATTGATGGCTACAACTCTATAACTTGAAACCTCTACGTTCTCCTTTAGCCGGAGAGGCTTTTACTTTTTTTTCTGCAGCCAAAGAAAGTAAACAAAAAAGCCCGCCGACTGCACCACTCGCTTACCCAATAATGTCTCGACGATGGGACAGAAAGAACTTGCTGCCCTCAAACAGCTTTCTGTCCTTTCATCGTTTTCAACAAGTGGGTTCCAAGCTGCGTTGCTGATTTCGGAGTCCGTACTTGGAGGATACCGTAAAGATGCTCGCCTGCAAAAAAAATAATTCAAATTATCGTTAACATATTGGCGTTAGTTGCTTTTTAACAGCCTAACTGAACCGAATCAACTTCAATCTCGAATAGTAAATCATCGCGACAAACATCGGCAATAAATATGGCTATCGGAGAGTGATTTATTTTATGACTCTCACAATACTTAATGAAATACGGCACATAGTCACCATGTTTAAAATAAGCGATTCCGCGCTTAACATCTCTCCAATTCATATTGGCGACATTAAGCATTTCAGTAACAACTGCCATCGTCATCTTAATCTGTTTTTCGGCATCATCTAAAAACAATGTTTCTCCGGCCTTATCGATACTCGCTGTCCCAGAAATATACAATGTATTACAACCTGGCAACTTTATTTCAACACCCCGACTAAACGAACTTTTATAGTCCATTGCCGATCCTTGTAACGGTGATTTAGCCCTTTCTATTATAAGTTCATCAGATTTAGGTAATACCGCAATCAGATCTCCAATAATTTCTGCTCCACAATGGTTTGCCGTTCCTATTCCGGTACTTGCAGGAACTAGACCATCGAAAACCTTTTCTCGATGAAAAAAGTGGGTACGCCACACATTAAAATCACCGTACCATTCTAGCAAGTCGTCTAAGTAGAACCAAGTTCTTATCACATGCTGAAAAGTCATTCCCTGCTCTACCAAACAATCTCTCATATTATTAAGTAGTGATAATGTCTGATTCTCGCGATTCTCACAAAGGTCATCAGGTAACAAACCAACCAAACGAATATACCTGGCATAATCGTCTTCATAGCAATTACCAACAATTTGACCCTTGAAAGATATTGGCTTTAAAGAAATATCCTGAACTGCTGTAAGTTGAGAGAAAATAATCCCCTTTGAATCATTTCTATTCCCAGTTAACCATGTTAAAGGCTGAGCTTGTTTTGAACTTTCTTTAGAAGTAGATGAAGAAGAAGTACCTATTCCTAAAATAAAATGATTGATGGGTGATAGATTGAACTCTTCAATAGTTCTTTTTGTGCCATCATTTAAGGACATAGCAGAATCAGCACTTGCGTTGACATAAAATTCTGTTCTACCTGCTAGTTTAATCTTTGATATATCTATTTTACAATTCGTATCCATTCCATAATAAACTAGTATCCAGATAATATCACCTAGATACAATGTTGCTTTACAATATAATAATCCGGAAAATTCACAAATTTCCTGCTTTCATGCCATTCCAACAAATCCGGCAACAAGGGTCAGCATAGATGATGAAAGCGAAATATGATATTTAACCCGCAATATGCATTAGAAATTCTATGACACATTGAAATTACTTTAAAACAAGGCACTTCGTTGCATCACTTCAACTCACCAGAACGATGCTCCCGAAAGTAATCAGGACAAGTGATGCCTCGTTTCAGTAATGCCTTGTTTTATGGCACTTGCAATGCTCATGACGAACCTCCAATACATAATCCGGGTTTAACCGGCACTTTAAATCCGAGCTGCTAAATATAAACAAAAAGGTTACAAAGCCTACGGTAACGCCGATGCAGCATGGGGTATCTGTGTAAAATAGGCAGCCGGAAAACCACCTGCTATTACAGGAATAAGTAGCATAATTGGTTCGGATTGATAAGGAACCCAACAACCCGAATCAGAAGGAAACCATCTATTTTTCTTTGATGCCGCTTTCCCAAAAATCCCTGCTTGCTGTAAAAGCAACCAATAGTTCAACCATGTCAAATACCATCTCACAGTTTTAAACCGTTAAGAACATCGCCAACTTCCGACAGATAATCAGATAGTTGTTTATAAACAGGCAGGATTTTTTCGTATTTTTTGTTATCCTGTACTTGAGGCACTTCAACACTTTCTGTTTGATGAACTTTATCAATGATAGAAAAATCGCTCCAGATCCCGGTACCTACAGCCGCTAAAGCTGCGGCACCCAACGCTGCTGCCTGTTGGTCGATATTGGTTTTTATAATCTTTGCGTTATAAATATCAGCATATAATTGTCGCCAAAAATCACTTTTACTCCCACCTCCAACTACCGTAATTTCATTATCAATAGAGGTTAGGTTGCGTAACTCATCTAACGCCACTCGAAGCCCCATGGCAACTCCTTCCATAACGGCTCTAATAATATCGCTCTTTTTATGCGACTGATCAATACCAACAATAGCACCTTTAATATGGGCACTTTTATCCATCATTGTCCCCCCGGCTAAGCTAGGATTAAAGAGTAATTTATTGGAACCAACAGGCGCACTTTCTGCAAGATCGGTCATCATTTTCCATGACTCACCTTCATGCTTCATAAATTCATCGCATATATTATTCCGCAACCATTTGAAACTGGTGCCGGCTGCAAATATTGCCGTGGCAGAAGCAAACATACCGGGCACTACATGGGCAAAAACATACGGGCGGCATTGTGGATTTAACAGCGGCTTTTGTGAACTTACGGCTAACCATGCTGACGATCCTAATGAATTGTACGTACGTCCTTCTTTAAAACATCGCGCACCCAATGCCATACATGAGTTATCCACACCTCCTGCGACGACTTTTACACCTGCATGTAAACCTAACTCATCAGCGACTTCTTGCGAAAGTTGACCTAAAACATCCGTAGAAGCTACCGGTTTCGGAAAAATAGTTGCGGGTAAACCACTAGCCGCTATTAAACGATTAGAATATTTCCAGTTAATAAGATCAAACACGCCTGATCCTGAGGCATAAGAGTAATCTGTGGAAGCAACACCCGTCATTTTATAATTGATGTAATCTTTTGTTCCAACAACGGTATGTATTTTACTGCAAAGTTCAGGCTGATTATTTTTTAACCACATTAGCTTAAAAACGGTGTACAAAGCCGGAGGGAACCCATTTCCGGTAATCATGTACCACTCTTCTTCAGGTATTTTAGAAAAAAATGCTTCCAGCTCCTTTTCGGTCGGTCGGGAATCCGACCATATAGGGACACTTGAAGCCAGTAATTTTCCTTCTTTATCCAACGGAACAAGTCCCAGGCTATGACCGGAAATACCAATGGCTGAAATGTTGCCTACAGAAACGTTACACTTTGCGAGAATTACTTTTGTTGATTGTACAACAGCACTCCACCAATCCTTGGGTTTTTGCTCGTGCCATCCTTGTTGGGGATAGTGTGTCTCGCATGTTATAAACGAGTCAGCCATACAATTTCCGGAGGCATCGTATAAGGATGCTTTGCACCCACTGGTGCCAAGGTCGTAGGCAATTAT
Source organism: Saccharicrinis sp. GN24d3 (assembly GCF_052400645.1). Lineage (NCBI taxonomy): Bacteria > Pseudomonadati > Bacteroidota > Bacteroidia > Marinilabiliales > Marinilabiliaceae > Saccharicrinis > Saccharicrinis sp. GN24d3. The sequence continues at coordinate 267,540 of NZ_JBQTGI010000008.1, read as the reverse complement.
GTTTGTTTCCATGCTGAAGTTATAGGCCATCAGTTATTAGTCATACTTGTTTTATCTTCATCCATGTTTTCGAAAATGGATTTTGCAGTTCGAATGCCAATACCAAAACGAGTAGTTCCCAATTTGTTCATGGCAAGTAATGTTTCTATATCTCTAACGCCACCGGCTGCTTTTACTTCACATGCTTCACCCACAGTATCTTTCATTAGTTTTACATTTTCGAGTGTGGCTCCTGTAGGCGCCCATCCTGTTCCGGTTTTCACAAAGGATACCCCTGCTTCAACCGCCAGGTTACATGCTGTAACAATTTCATCCTTGTTTAAATGATGACACTCCAAAATAACCTTAACCGGAGTACCTTTGGCTGCCTCTACAACAGAACGAATATCATTTTTTACTAAACCATACTTCCCACTTTTTAACCAGGCAATATTAATGACCATATCCAACTCATCCACCCCCATCCCTAAAAGCTCTTTGGCTTCCAACACCTTTATTTTTGTAGTAGAACCTCCAGCCGGAAAGCCAACAACACCGCCAACTTTAATATCCGGATAATCAGAAAGTGCATCTATCAACAATGGCGTATGAGCAGGTAATGCAAACGTACAAATGCAATTGTATTTAATAGCAAAGCTTGCTACTTCCTTAATTTCCTCTATAGAGCTGTTTGCTTGAACGCAACTCAGGTCTATCATTTTTGCTAGTGTATGAATATCCATTTTATCCCTTATAATTACAATGCTGTTTCCAGAACCTGCATAACATCTTGCTTACTTAATGGCGGATTACAAGCTAATATCCCATCATTACCAAAGCTAACCTTAACTACGCCATCCAAAATATCTTGTAAATTATCTTTTGTAATATTAGCTTGTCTCAATGAAGTTGGGACATCGATCTTTTTAAGGAATGACTTAAACTCTTTTACTCCCTCTTGTATTATTTGGGATTGAGTTTTTCCATCCACTTTTACTTGCATTACATTCGTTGCAAAGCGGTAATATTGATTTTCCTTTTTAGTGCTCATTACCTCCATCCATGCAGGCATTAAAATAGATAAGGACGCTCCGTGCTGAACTTTAAAAAGCGATGTCAGCACATGCCCTACCTGATGAATCGGTGTCCATGCATCACCGGGAGAAGCCCACCCGTTAATGGCGCAGGTTGCAGCCCATTGCAAATGTGAACGGGCGGATATATTTTGAGGATCATCCAGTACTTTCTCAACATTATCGATCACCGTACGCATCACACCCTCTTGAAAATAGTGTTGTACATCACTGTCTTCTTCTCCGTTCAGGTAAATTTCGAGTACATGCGAGATAGTGTCGGCAGCAGCACAAGCCGTTTGATAGGCAGGTAAACTTAATGTTAGTTCCGGATCAATAATGGATACTTGAGGGTAAATACATGGACTCCATATATACGATTTTTCCTTAAGTGCCTTATTGCTAACTACTGCACACTGGTTCATTTCACTGCCTGTTGCAGGAAGCGTTGGAACCATAATTGTAGGAAGCGCACTTTCCGGAGGTACAGCTTTAACATCATCATGACGACTATAAACCATATTCCACAAATCACCTTCGTAATATGCGCCTGCAGCAATGGCTTTAGCAGCGTCCATAGCACTCCCGCCTCCTACTCCTATAATCAGATCGATATTTCCTGTCTTACATAGGTCAGCTCCTTGTTCAATAATTGAAACTTCTGGGTTCTCTTCTATTTCGAAAAACGATACAATTTCTAATCCTTCTCCAATGAGCATTTCTTCTATTTTTTTAAGAATAGATGATAACAGGCCTAACTTTTTATAGGAAACCAGGCATACTTTATTTCCGATTTTTTTTGCTTCTGCACCAATCTTATTAATCTCTCCAGCTCCAAAAATAACCCGTACAGGATTATAATATTCAAAATTATTCATTCTATAGGATTTTAATATTTTATAATTCTTATTTTATCATGCTCAGTTTGTTATGTTTATTATGCCAATTCCTGAACTAGTGGATTTAAGCACGCTGCATTCCAAAACCTTTCATTCATATAGCACCTGAATATTGGTACAACTATAGGTTTGCTGTGCATTGGTATACTTCCAAAGAATTTCCTTATTCATATTTATCTTAAATACAGGAATTCCTTTTTTGTACGGAGAGTGTCCAAGCCAATTACAAATAATTATTTCATCGTTGGGTAAAACCTGGAAACCCGTTAAGTGATTTACCCCAAGTTCCGAATATTCTCTGGCATCAAATTCCCATACCATCTTTCCTTTTTTATCGTAAATAGAGAGACAATATACATCAGAAATCATCGTACTACCGTTGCTTAACCTTTGGGCAGCATAAACATTAAAGGGGCGTACTATTTCTTTCACTACATCACCATTCTTATTATATTCCCTTACCGTTTTGTCAGCATGGTGACTCACCAAATAATGTCCGTTTTTAATTTTGCGGGCTCCCCTAAAACATCCATGTCCCCCTTTTTTATAGGTTAATGGAATTTCTTTAAGTATCTCACCGGTAGAACTTATTTCTATCAATCGCCCTTTGGAACATTCACCCACTAGCATTTTATTTTTACCTAAAGGTTGGCATGCAAAAATTTCGCTTTTGCTTTTATAATTCCATATGATTTCATCTGCAGGAGTGATAAGCCTTACGCCCCGATGACAAGCATAAAGTATATTACCATTTTTTAACTTCCATGCATCATAGGTATTATTGGCCTCTATTTTTCTTACTATCTCATTCTTATCATTTAACACCAACACCTTATCTAATTCCGAAGCCGTAATTACATAGCCTTTTATTTTTTTTATCTTCTCACTTTTGAGCCAGTTGGCTGCAGCAGCATTCGAAAACATAGCTATAGCACAAAGAATTAATATGATTTTCAACTGTTTAATTCTTTTCATTTCTTAGTTTTTAAATTGAGTTAATTTTAAAAAGAAGTGCACCTTCTCCAATAAAACCATTTTACACCTGGGTTTTCAGTTACCTTCTGTTATACCCTTCCCCGATTTAATGACTTAGGCAAAACGCTATTAAATCATCCAGCTCACGGGAAGTTAAATCAGATGTATTTCCGTGTTTTTGGTTTTTGTTGTACTTTGTAAATACCTCTCTTAAATCCTTCGCCTTGCCATTATATAAGTAAGGAGCCGTTCTCCAAATCTCAACAAGTGAAGGCGTATCGAATTTCCTCCCCTCTTCGAGACCGGTTCCTATTCCCACGTCATATTTCTGGAGATTTGTTAAATGTGGACCGGAATGACAAGAATTGCAGTTGGCTTTCTCGTACACAAGCTGACCTCGTTTTGCCGATTCACTGAGTTTACCATCTACCAAATAAGGACTTGGAACAGGAGTTAGTGCCGAAAGATAAGTATCCATAGCGACCGCTATCTCTTCGGGCTGGTTTGTAAAAAATATGTGTGCGATGCCGGCACGAACTGCCATCTCCGCATTTGCTCTAATTCCGGTAATCATTGAAGGAGCAGTAGAATGAGCCAAAAGCATGCTTTTAGTATTCTTGGGATTCCCCAGTCCATCGTTAAGGTTATCCCAGTTTAGTCCGTCTACCCTGGCATTGCCGGGATGGCAACTGGCACAACTCTGCCAATGTTGTTTGCACAGGGTTGCATCATTGAAATATATTTCACCTAACCTTTCTTGTGTTGGAAGTGGTTGTTTTCCTAAACCAATTATCCCCGGAGATGACATATCTGCCAAATTAATTTCCACAACCGTACCCGAATAATACATCGATACATATACCCTGTTATCATGCAATGCTATCCCCTTAGCCCCTTTCCCTTCAAGTGTAATTCTGGTTCTGATATCTTGCAGAAGACTCAAATCATTTTGAATATCCACTAAAGCGCTGGCATATAACGTTGACGTAGATCCTGTATTAACTTGAGAAATACGCTTGTGTAATGCTTCTCTATCGATAACGCTTAACTCGCTGGTTCCTGAATGTGACACAAATAGTTTGGATCCATCCTGGCTGCATTTTACATCAAAAGGGTTGGCCGCCCCAAGATCTAAATCATCGAGTAAAACCGTGCATAGATAATTGTCATTTTTGAGTTCGATAATACTCAGTGCATTCGTGTTTATCCACCCACGCTCTACCTGATTGGTTGGTACATTGTAACGAGCAAGGATATGTGTAACATATAGGTACTTGTTATCTGGTGAAAAACTAATCTTATTCAGTGCATTTGATCCGTTAGGCAATGAAATCTCCTTGATTACTTTCATACTTTGCGTTTCTACAACTGATACTTTTGAGGAATGATAAGCACTGGTTGCACTTCCACTAGGAAGGTGATTAGCCACATAAAGATTATTACCAAGTGCAGGTAAAGCTATAGCTACCGGTTCTCTAACTACGGATGTTTTGTGTGTTACCGTAAACGAATTCAGTGCAATGGAACAAATATTGTTTTCGAAACGATTACACAAAAACAATGTTTGGCCATCTTGAGATAACACAGGAGCCATTGGAGTGTGTCCAACATTTAACGAACGGATAATCTCGTGGCTATTAAGGTTTAATTCGATAAGTTTACCGTCGGCACCACTTAATGTGACATACAGCTTACGCTCATCAGCAGATAACACTAATCCACTGGGCGAAGCTTCCAGGTTTATCTGCTCAATTGTACCAGGTTTTTCTCTGTCAATAATAGTGATATTGTTAGCCGTTTCATCTGCGACAAAAAGCTTTCCCCCTGATTTAGTGATCACCATCGAATTAGGCGACATTACCTCTGAAGCATCATATGTGCATGCATACTGCAGTATGATTAAAAGTATTGGATATATTGTTTTATGTAATATTTTCATCTCATTATAATTAGATTTTCAAATGCATTCGATGGAACTCACCTAGAATGTCCTTCTTGTGAAAGAGGTTTCTCATGGCTCGTTTCTAGTTTAACAATTTGTATTCCCAATATTTATTAAACCAAAGGCATCGGATTTTTTTACATGCTGTTTTTAGCTGATTATCTATTCACTACATTTACCTCTTCATCGTAATGTTTTTTTCCTTCCTTAATTGCTTCTCTACTTTTCTTCTCTTCTTTTTGTCTATAAATATATTTATCCAACCTTATCTGGTCGGTACTAGAAGGAATAAAACCATCCATGTCTAACCTTGGTATATTTTCTAACTCTTCCTTACCCTTTGCAAGGATAGCCAGTGCCTCTTTATATTCTTTGGAATTCTTATTTTTTATATTCGCTAAACAAGGGCTCTTCTCAGGTCGTTCAAAACTTATTTGAGGTCCCAACCCCCGCCGATGTCCCCGAAGAGTATTAAAATCAACTTGGGTAAGTTGCCCCAGACGATTCAAATCATTTTGTGAAATTGGCGATCTCCCCACTGGATTATCTGGATAAGCCGAAATAAAATCAGGGTAGTACACTGCATTAAGATCAATCCAGGTAGTAAGACGCTCCATCTCCTCACGCGATAATTTCACGCCCGCATGTCCATTTTTAATCATTTTTATCATCTTACTTGGATGAGAGCCCCATGAATACGCTTGTTGTATTTCTGACGGACCAGCGCCGACAGGAGCAATCACTTTTTTCATATGCATGTCAATATATGCCGCATTAAAATATGGATTTCGATCAGCGCTCAACAACAATTTCTTACCTGCTTTTTTTCCAAAATCATGACATTTTACACAGTGCCTATCAAATACTGGTTGTACCTCTTTCATAAAACCAAAATTACGTGGATCTCCTAACCACCCATCCAACTTTGCAGGAGGCAATGTTAACGCTTCCGGCACTTGAGCAAAAGAAGAAGGCGGTGCCATACGTCTGTCATCATGGCAACCGATACAGCCCGCTACTTCGCCAGAATGCACCATAGTTCCACTTCTCATGGATTGAACCATCATTTTATTTTCATCGAGTAATTGAAAAAACACATATTTATCGGATGGCACTTCAACATAAGCGGATCCATCTTCGTGTACAGGAACAGTTCCCAATATTTTTTTACATTCGAAACTATGCCAGTTCATGGCCGGACGATGTACCCCTTGACCATTCCATGCAGGTACCGTCCAGCTTCGTTTTTCAACGGATTCAACAACCCTCAAATATTTAACTGTTCCGCGCTTGACACCTTTCATATGCGTGCCCTGATAAACATCCTGCACATAAAATCTCCCTGATTGTGATTTATAGTTGCGCTTTTCTTTAACTTCACGTTCCTTTTTATGCGGACCTATTATAATCGGATCGTAGCAACCCGGCTTTTCTGTGTGTATCAAAACCTCGTTCCCAAAAGTATCGATTAGGAAGATCCCCATTTGTAGCGAAGCATCCAAAGAACGCGAACACAGAAAATAGGTATCATTCAATGGGAAGGGGTCTTCATAATAAGGACGTACTTGTTTAAAAGTGTCCCATCCCCCTTTACCCACAAGGTCAATTGCCGCAGCAGGCCACGTTTTTTCGACCGCTGACTGACCGTCAACCCCTCTCTTTCTGTTAATTATGCCCAATGCGCCCCAAGGCCGATCGTGACAAGACCCCATCACCGAAATCACTTTATCCGTTCCCGGAATTGGGCGCGCATCGATAAATCCTCCCGGTGAATTGGTATTGTTACCGAAATAGATGGCCTGGTTAGTCCCATCCGGATTCATCGTCCATAATCCCTGAGCATCGCCGAAGTTACGATCAACATACTCCCAGCGATCGTATAAGATGCGCCCGTCAGGCATGACTGTGCTATGCCCTTCAAACAGCGTGCTTTTTCCAAGCTGAGTTATATTTGCTCCGTCGGCCTCCATTTTAAAAATGTTGCCCATAATATGAACATTGCACATGCAATATTTGGGTTCACGGGTGGAAGTGAAAACGATATCCCCATTGGGAAGATATTGCGGATCGATATCAGCTACACCCTTGGCAGCCGTAAGTTGTTTCATATTATTCCCGTCAATATCCATTTCATAAATATGATAATCTTCGTCAATGCTATTTCGCATAGCGAATATTATCTTTTTCCCATCATAACTTATCTCCGGATCTCGTACTACCCCTTCTGTACTTTTTATAAGTGTCGTTATCTTTCCTCCCCTTTTAAGGTCAATCACCTTCATTGATCCTCCCGGAGCATATTTCTCTGTGTTTATCTCATCGGTATGAAACAGGGTTGCGGAATTATGATGATCGGCTGCATATTGCTCACGTGTCACAAAAACCAAAGAAGCTTCATTTATCAGAGGATTAGAAAGCAATGCTTCTTTTTGTAAGGTCACAAATTTGTTATTAAAGCCTATAATTGTGTCTATAACCTTGTAGCCCGAAGAAGGAAACTTTTCTATTATTTGTTTTTGCTCATCCTTTAAACCTTCTATTCTGGTCTTATATTTTTTGCCATCATACTTGTTCGGAAATCTAGATTCAATATCCAAAATAGCCTTTTCCAGTCCCTCGAAACAAATAGCATTAAATGTTTTTAAAGCTTCCTGAAAACGGGCGATCTTCTCTATTAGGACAAGTTTAGATCTTTCATCTTTTTGTTCTATACCTAAAAACTCATCCTCAAAAAAACTGGCCCAGGCTTCCTTTTTATTTAGCATCGATTGCAATACATGGTCTAACATCAAACTATCTCCTTTGCCCGCGAACCATTCATTTAAAGCTTTTTTGTTTATTCTATCTATGATGGCGTGCTCGTGCCATGGATAATCATTGCGTATCTCTTGCCTTATCTTACCCAGATCAATTTCTTTTATCTTTGATTGATTCAAATTTCTTAGTTCAATTAATCGCTCACTCCATGGTTGCAATGGTTCACCTTTCCTTTTATTTGGAGAACATGCTATTAACCAAAGTAATAGTACAATCGAGAATAACCTACAACATTTAACAAATCCTGTCATCTGCTTTATCCTTATATATTATTGTTTAATTGTAACAAAGTACGAATGATTCATTGCCAAAACAAAAGATAAATGATTCAAATTTGGTGAAGCATGTTTCAATCATATGCCAAGTCCGACAAATGTTGCAGAACTGAAGATAAATGTTGCAAGCTTTTAAAAAGCATACCACTAAATATATTTTTATACCGTGTTATTAACATGAACTTAACTTATTTTTATAAGTTTGCCAAAGAAAGGGAGCTATTACCTCTTGGTGCAAAACAGATCATTAAGACAATAACAATTCCTTGTGTGCAGATATCCACCTTTTCAACCTGACTCAAACATGGCAAAACAAAAAAAATGACCAGTTCAAATTAGTCGGCAGGATAAAAATGATTGGGACATGTTAAACTCTATTATTTCCATCCTATATAGTCTTTGCAAGAAAATTATTTCTTTTTTCATTTGCTTGAAAGGAAATGTTCAAGTTCAAGGCTTGCCCTTTTTGAAAATGAAGGCGTTTACTTTTGCAAAGGCCTATTTTCAGAAAAAGCGTAACGTAGAAATTGGATTTTTGGGGCAAGCATTATATATTACATCGATCAAGAATCGATTAATAGCCATCACGATTGTATTGATGTGCATTTCTTTGAACATCTACCCAAAATCTATTCAGCCCGTTTTTAACCATTATACCATACGAGAAGGGCTTTCTCACAATACGGTTAACAGTATTGTACAAGATTCGCTTTATTATATGTGGTTTGGAACCATGGATGGCCTGAACCGGTTTGACGGGTACAATTTCAAAGTTTTCAAGTCGTTACCCAACGATACTAATAGCTTATGCCATAATCTGGTTAAATCAATATGTATTGATCAGGAAGGAGGAATGTGGATTGGAACAGCCAGAGGACTCTCCCATCTGGATATAACCTCCAATACGTTTACCAACTTCTATGCTCATGATGCTTCGGGTCTCAGCTATAATAATATTGAAATGGTGTTTTGCGACAGCCGTGGAACTGTATGGGTTGCCACCATGGGAGGAGGATTAAATAAACTGGACAAGGAAACAAGGCATTTCACTTGTTTCAATGCTGATATAAATGTTAAGGGCAGCCTGAGTAACGACAATGTACATTGGATTTTTGAAGACCACGAAGGGATTCTTTGGGTAGGAACCGAAGGCGGGGGTCTGAACCGTTTAAATCGGGAAACATCAACGTTTGACTATTTCCAGTTTGAACCCAGAGATGGAAACTATCAGGCATTAAGCTGTGTGCGATCTATCCAGGAAGACAATTTGGGAAACATATGGGTGGGAACCTGGGGAGGAGGAGCTGCCTATATGGATAAAAAAAACGGTCGGTTTAAATATTTCAGGCATGATGAAGCAAGCAAAGATGGAATAAGTGACAACCGTGTAATCAGCATTCTTGCTGCCAGCAACTCCCAAATATGGTTAGGAACCGAAGATGGAGGACTCAACGGCTTTAATTTCAAAAGTCAAAACTTCCAACATATAAAAATGGATCGCATCTCCCCGCAAGGACTAAAAAGCAACAACATAAAAGCTATTTACGAAGACCGAATGCACCGAATTTGGTTAGGGTCTTCCGGTGAAGGTATTTTTTCTTTTCATTCGGTCAAAGCTGATTTTTCAGGGTTCCGGGTTCGGGATGAAAATACGAAAGATATCAATAATCAGGATATTTATGCGATTGCGGGCGATGGTGAAAACTTTGCTGTTGGCACAAATGGTGCGGGACTTTATCATACAAGTTTGAAGAAGAATAAAAGAGACAGTGCATTGGGGTTTGAGGATCTCAAGTTTGAAAAAATTGCTTTAAACAACAATATAGTACATGCACTGTGTTACGACAATTGGGGAAGGCTTTGGGCCGGCACTCTTGGAGGAGGGCTGAAACTGATTGAGTTTACCCCAGGAGAAGAGGGAAAACCTCGGATCACAAATTTCAATACCGAATCCGACTCTCAGCATTCGGTCAGTTATAACGACATACGAACCTTGCACAACGATAAATTCGGAAATGTATGGATTGGAACCGCAGGAGGTGGACTTGATAAATTGGTAATAGCCAAACGGGGGGAATATTATTTTGAACATTACAAACATAATCCGGAAAACATATCATCACTAAGTAATAATGATATACGGGCGATTACCGATGATAAAGATGGAAATATATGGATAGGAACCTCATTTGGTCTGAACAAGATGATGATCCAAAATAATAAAGTCCGGTTTAAAACATTTTATTCCAACCTGGACAGTCCGGGCACCTTGTCGGGAAACTGGATAAATTCGTTATATGTCGATATCAACGGACTGTTATGGATAGGCACAGATGCCGGATTAAACAGTTTGGATACACAAAGCAATAAGATAACAGTTTATACCGAGAAAGACGGATTGGCAAACAATGTAATTAAAGCCATTACAGGGGATCAGCAAGGTAATCTGTGGATAACTACCGTAAATGGACTATCAATGTTTAACCTGGAGGCTAAATCTTTTTATAACTTTTATGAACCGGATGGCTTATTGAGTAATGAGTTTAACACTGGAGCTGTTTATACCGATCGCGATGGTCATATTATTTTAGGCGGAACCAAAGGGTTAAATTATTTTACCCCTAAAGGTGTTTTAAAGCAAAACCAGGTGAATGACCTGCACCTTACCAATTTTAAGATTTTTAACCAGCCAGTAAATGTAGGCCAGTCCATTAACGGAAGGGTTTTTTTAAACAAAGATATTTCAGTCCAGAAATCAATTCGATTAAAGCATAATGAAAATAGTTTTTCATTTGAGTTTTCTGCTCTTGATTATTCAAATGCAGAAAAAATAAAGTATCAATATAAACTTGAAGGCTTTAACAAGAATTGGCAGGAGACAGATGCTATGCACCGTTTTGCGACCTACACCAATCTGGGTGGAGGAAATTACACCTTTAAAGTGAAAGCCTTCACCGGAGTTCCAGGTGATTCTGTTAACGAGTGCCAGATAAACCTGACAATCGATTATCCAATTTGGTTTCGATGGTGGAGTTTTATTATTTATACCATTCTTTTAGTTGGTATTATTTTAATTGTACGCCACTACTTCCGTAACAAGGCTAAATATAGGGACGATTTAAAAATGGCCAATATCCAGCGAGAGAAAGAACAAGAACTAATCAAATTAAAGCAGCAGTTCTTTATGAATATTTCTCATGACCTTAAAACTCCTTTAACACTGATATTAGGTCCCCTGGAACGTATTTTACAAAATAAGGAATTAGCGGATGAACTGAAACCGGCTTTTAGCTTAATGAAACGAAATGCATTGCAACTGTCCCGATTAATTACTCAATTGATGGATTACAGTAAACAAGAGCGTGGTGTATTAAAACTTCAGGTTCGTAGAATTGACATTATCGCTTTTTTGAACGATGTGATGTATTCTTTTCAGGAGCTGGCCAGTCAAATGCACATTCATTTTTCAATGGATGCCGACAACGAGCACCTAATGGCCTGGATAGACGAAGAAAAAATTGAAAAGGTAGTCTTTAACCTCTTGTCAAACGCTTTTAAATATACTCCATCAGGTGGTGCAATTACCATCAGGGTGAGGAACGGTCGTAATGGAGATGAACTGCTATACCTGGACGTAGAAGATACGGGGAAAGGAATTGACCGATCGCACCATGCACGTTTATTTGAGCGCTTTTATCAAGCGGATAAATCAGACACTGAAACCGGAACCGGAATTGGCCTGTCTTTAGTGAAAGAATTTGTGCTCTTACATCATGGTGCCATCAGTGTTAAAAGCGAAGTTGGAATAGGTAGCCGGTTTAGTATTCAGATTCCTCTTTCCGAAGATGTGTATTCCGATGAAATAACTTGCGAAAAACGACATGCGCTGGGGGAGAAAAAATTATTGATTAACGACAGCAATCGCGCAATTATAAAAGAAATTCAGAACGAAGAATCCAAACCGTCTGTTTTGGTTGTTGAGGACAACAATGATATGTGCTCCTATCTTAAAATGATCCTGTCTGACCGATACCGGGTGACCGTGACAAACAACGGACAAGAAGGATTAAAAGTGGGTTTACAAACTATTCCTGACCTAATCATCTCCGATGTTATGATGCCCAAAATGGATGGGATAACATTCTGTAATCAGATAAAAAATAACCTTACCGTATGTCATGTACCAGTATTGTTATTAACTGCCAAATCCGGAAAACAGAACACCTTGTCGGGATTGGGAAGCGGGGCTGATGATTATATTGAAAAACCTTTTGACACAGATATTTTTCTGGCTCGTATACAGACCTTATTAGACAACAGAAACAGGGTTAGACAGCAATTGCAAAAAGACCCGGTTGCGAAATTATCGCAAAAAAAGATTACCCGGTTAGACCGTAAATTCTTGGCAGATATAGAAAAAATTGTACTCGATAACCTAACCTCTGAAAATTTTTCTGTAGAAGAACTAGGCCGACAGATAGGTATGAGCAGAACAACGCTGTACCGAAAAACCAAAGGGCTTATTGGTCAAACACCGATCGAACACATCAGAACAATACGGCTTAAAGAAGCCTTACGTTTAATGCAACATGGTAACGATGACATAGTAAATATTGCTGAAACCGTAGGCTTTAAAGATGTAGTTTATTTTAAGAATTGTTTTAAAAAACAATTTGAAGTTATGCCTGAACAAGTTTAATCAACAATTAGCTCTAAATTTTTAATTATCACCGGTGATATTAAAAACTTATACAATTTAACCCGCAATATGCATTAGAAATTCTATTACACATTGAAATTACTTTAAAACAAGACACTTTGTTGCATCCCTTCAACTCACCAGAACGATGTTATGCCTCGTTTCAGTAATGCCTTGTTTTATTGTACTTGCAATGCTCATGACGAACATCCAATACATAATCCGGGTTAAACTATCCAGACTAATACAGATATCAATATCGAAAGTTTCGGATGCACTTGCGCGATCGTTTACAACGATGATGATCTTCTTATTTTTCTACATATCATGCGAAAATAAATACAATTAAAACCTCTATACTCCTAATAATCTGAATCGTATTAATCCATTTGATTCATTTCGCACCCCCTTAAAGCCGATTTCATAATCACCAGGCCGGCAATCCCCCGATCTCATATGGACAGGCATGCCCGCCTCCAACTGCCAAAGCGAATGAGTAATGTTTGGCTCCCTTTTTCATATCGCAAATTCAACCCTATGGGACATTTGGTATATATCCAATCTCGCCAACCGAAACCATATTCATAAAAGTAATTTTAATGCTTCAGAATAGCTTTCCTGAAAAGCGAATTAACTGACAATATCAGGATTGGAAACGAATTTCGGTAAATGTGAATAATTTTAGCGCCAATAGCTCTCAGAGAATTACAACAGGTATTTATCCAGTATAACTTGTATGCACTATGGTAGTGATAACCGTTTTTGCTTAACATGCTACAGGTATGACCCGGATTGATTACATCAATTTAATGCGAACTGGACTAGCTTGCAAATTATTATCCAGTACTAACAAAACATCCTTGATATTCAAATGAATGCGGATTTAATAGCTCATTGCATTTTAACCATGTATCTAAACGCATAAAAAACAAATATCCCGATGAAATGGAAACAATTTAAAACATGCAAGAACTACCTTCTAATTGTCATTTCGATAGGTGTACATAGGATAACATGTTTCTCTAATCTTTCCGGTTAGTTCAGGATATGCCACATTACACACATTCACCAACCCGACATTATAGTTTTCTCCATCAAAACGGCCTGTAATTGGCTCATCGATATATTGAAACCAATGTGCTCCAATTATGTATTTATTCCGTAAAGCACTCTGTATGTATTCCTGGTACTTTTGCCCTCTGTCTTCCTGATTAGTGGCCCCTTTTACACCAATATGAAACATACCCCTATCCAGAGAACCAAAATGAAATTCTCCAATAATAATAGGTTTATCAACTCCGTCCGGTAAACCTACATTCTCAACAGAATACTCATACTTATTAAAACTAATGATGTCGCAATAGTCAGCTGCTGCACGCAGCGTAATATCATTTTGCGCCCATGCCAACCTACATCCAAAGTAGTTTTGGTGAGGTGCTACTCTTTCCAGTTCGTCGTGAACGGTTTTAAAATATTTACGGGAAATCTTATCATAAAACTGATCGAGATCTTCCTTGGCCAATTCTTCATCAGGCGCTTCCGCACTATGCACCAATGCATCCCACGATTGATGGCTAGTTCCCCAAACCTTATTTAATTTTTCAATCATATTGTATTTGGCTTTCAGATCCTTAACAAACTCTTGTTTTGCCGGCTGGTCGGCAGGACTAACTAACGTTGCTACTGACAAAGAACCTGCAGCACCCCATGACATTTCGTTATCAACAAAGTAACCAATACACCAGGGGTCGTCTGCTCCAAACTTTTGCCTGTCTATCGACGCTCGCACTATGGCAGGAAAATCTTTATCAAAAACATCATGAAACTTGCCCGCATAACCATGAGAGCCTTCAATTTTACGATTACCTCTAATCCATATAGAACCCACATAAGGCGTTTTTTGCTGCTCGGCCAATCCATGGTCCGACATAAAACCGATGGTATTCAGCCCCCAACTTTTAAACCTTTTATGCGTGAGTTCACGATATTTATCAAGGTAATTATCGCCATAAATCCGCTGTAAATTGTAGGCATAATGATTAAATGCCAGCGATGGCTCATTGGTTTCCCTGTTTTTACCCTGATGAAATAATTCTACGTTGAATTCAGGAATACCTTCAAAATAATGTTCGCGCTTACTTATTGGGGTATAAACACTGGAATATTGAACGCAGTTAACACCTGCCGACCAAAACAGGTTTCCGTCAGGATCGATCAACCACCATTTGCCACCAATCTTTTTAGGGTAAAAATACCCGGTAACTTCATGTTTTTCACCTTTTTCCCAGCCACCGTATTTATTGGTTTCCGGATTTCCCGGATGACTTTTCAAATCTATAATCTCGCGTTCTGCAATTTGCATTAACTCATTCTCGCTGTGCACCTTGTCTTTCCAATCATCATGTTTATACTGCCCGTATTGATCAACAAAAGGGAAAAAACCTGTTGTATCTCTAACCTCAGTAGTGCCAGTAGCATATAAACTATTTATGGTGTAATGGTTCTTTTGGGTAGGATAACGAATACTGAACTTTACCTGCTTAATTGCATCACGGGCAGTTTTTTCCCGCCCGGGAACACCTCGCATATTAATTAAATCAAGCTGAGGCGAATGCACCCACTTTAACCAGGTTAAGTCCACCGTAATAGTTTTCGTTTCACCAGGCCGTAAATCCACAAAATTAGAGCTATACCAACGCATTAAAGGGTCCGGGTCGAGCCCAACATAAATGCTCACTTGCGTTTGATATTCTCCCTTATTCGTAACTTCAGATTTAATTTGGTGTGCCGTTTTTAAATCCCATGGATTATCGGGAGTTGAATAAACAGTAACTCCTGCTTGATATTGCTTATCGCTTTTTACACTTATTTGGCTACTTCCTTCTTTATTTATAATATCTACAATAGCATTATTGCTTTTAAAAGCATCTTTGCTAAGCTGGTTAAAATCGATAAGTTCTTTGTAATCTTCAATACTTTTTTGCTGTGTACCAGCACATGACCACAGAATGCTCAAAGCTACTGTTGTAACGAACAGATTAATTTTAAAGTACATTTTTTTAAGTTTAATTAATACCCATTAATTACTGAAAAAACGATAGCTCATCCCCTATATAGTTTTAAATTACAGCTCTTAATTGCCTAAGTTACATTTCTGTCAACGGTAATGTCCTTAACTTTTGAAATTCACTTTGTGGATTTTTTGATATTGGGACGTAGTCCCAAACCCAGCTTCATTTTTTCTTTGTGTTTATTGCTTCATTCAGCATCACTCAAGCAAGCTTGATTCTGATCTCACTTACCGCCATAACTGGCATTGCCCAAAAACGGGAGCAAAAAACTCTAGTCCAGGAAAATGCCTACGCTCTTTTCCCAATTGTTTATATTTCTACAGAAGTAAGTATTTTACAAAGACAAGCCCCTTCTGTGGATTTTATAACAATTGGGAATTCACACCCTAAAAGGCTTTCTACTCCTCGACAGACGCCATGAATTACAGCTCCCAAACTTTGATTTAGATTTAAATATCATGATTGATTAAATTATCCATCCTGAGAATTAATAAAGTAACTTTTCTATTTGACAATTACTTTAGAACTGTATTGTGATTCTCCAGAATTAATCCTAAGCATATACATTCCCCGTACAAAAGAATTTACATCTATAGTAAATGATTGTGTACCTTGTTCAATTTCTTTACTCAAAACTACTGATCCTGTCGAATTTATTATAGATATCAGTTGCTCATCGTTAATTATCTTACTAAATACAATATTTAACTGCGTAGTGGCTGGATTAGGATAAACCTTAACTTTTTCATTCAGGTAATTATCTTTAACCGAAACATCAGCCTTTAATGGTATCAATTCCCAGGAGCTATCGTCTTCTGGTGGAAGTTGGTCCGCATTCTCCACCTTTGCATATTCCAACTCCATATATTTACCTACTTGAACATTGCGTGATTTCCGTTCGTTTCCTCCCGGCAAGATTTCATAAAATACAGAACTATTCTCTTCATGTTTTCTTAAATACCAACGAGGTTTCTCTTCTTTCTGGTTGAAAAATCCACTTTGTTCTACAAATATTTGTTCCTGGGTACTATTATTATAATCGCCCATGGTATAACCTCTATACACATTCATGTAATTTTTGGTTCCCCTGTTTTTTATATGGTAGAAATAGGGATAACCAAAGGTGAACTCCCACACATCAGAGCTGTCTGTTTTTTCTTCGGCAGAAAATTCTAATTTGCTTTCCCCTTCAACAGTATGCAAGTATTGTCCTGTCAGTTTATTTTTTATTCTATAATAAGTAGAAAG
This sequence comes from Saccharicrinis sp. GN24d3, assembly GCF_052400645.1. Taxonomy (NCBI): domain Bacteria; kingdom Pseudomonadati; phylum Bacteroidota; class Bacteroidia; order Marinilabiliales; family Marinilabiliaceae; genus Saccharicrinis; species Saccharicrinis sp. GN24d3. The sequence continues at coordinate 250,562 of NZ_JBQTGI010000008.1, read as the reverse complement.
ATTTAAAATAGATTTGGGTGCTTCATTTATCGTTGTTACCTGAATTTTATCAGCAGAATAATCAATATCAATTGTTTCATCATTGGCCATCGCTTTATAGGCGAAAAAGCCATGTTTCCCATTATTTAATCCCGTATTGTTTTTAAATATAATATTAGTAGCCGGCAAATCATATTCTGTAAATTGTATTTCCTCACCATGGTCGTAGGTTAAATCAATGGTTTTATCACTGGTGCTTTTTGCCCACGCCTCGGTAAAATCATTGTTTTCCATTGTTAGATTATAAGGCGAATGTGCCGAGATGATCCATCCATATTCACCTATCCATTTATTATTAGTGATGGTAATATCATGGCATTGCTGAATTTCCCTGTCAATATTAATTCCCCTCGCCGGTTTAATATGCTCAAAGGTATTCCCATCTATCAAAAAGTGATGCCCAAACTCTTCTATATGGATCATATCCACGTAAATGCTATATCCTTTAAAATGACAGTTGGTAACTTTTACATGTGAAGTTTTAGAAGAAATACCCAGTCCAGTCCCGTCTAACAAACAATTATCTATGCTTGAGTTGTTTTGATTCCACACCACAGGATATTCCGTATTGCCTGCGTCCAAAGATATACCCCGAACATTAAATATACCATCCGCATCAAAATTTGGTTGAAAGAAGCACTTTGACATATTGAATTGAGGTGCAGAATCAACACTTTCGCTTCTGTTTAAGTAATATCCCCCGCTAGAGAAATTAATAAAGGATACATGGGTAAATTCAATACCAGCTCCATTTCTCCCAAAACACTGTACTTTTCCATCTCTAAAAATCACATTTTTAAATACAAGCCCGGTATAATACTGCGTTCCATCTGTATCGTGAGCAACATTCGTAAACACATAAGCTGTAGATGCATCAGCAATCAATTCTAAATTTTCCGTGTAGATATCATTTGACGTTAATTTATATCCTTTCAAATTTTTAAATACTGTTTTCACATCATAAGCCCCTTTCACGTCCGACGTTTCTTCTGTTGGCATCTTACCCATAATCTTAATGGGCTTAGAAACCGTTAATGAACTACCCTCAAAATCATATTCGGCACTTTTAAACAGAATGGTATCCCCTGCTTCCATGGATGACATGGCGGTATTGATATTACTTACCAAAGTGGAACCTGTGGCAACACCATAATCTTCGTCAAAATCGATGCGTGTTTTATGTGGAGGAGGCACGTCTGTTACCGTTAAAAAAAGATTGGCAAAAACAGCATTTTCGGTATAAGCTGCTCTTATCTGAACAAACTGAGAATTGTCGGGATTATCGCCCAGCAGATAATCTTCGGGAACTATCAGGCAGGTATCCAATGTACCATTTAGCTCTTCGCTTATAGTATACTCATAGGATACCAGTTTGGTATATGGATTTTTTTGATAAGTCAATAACTTAACACTAATAGATTGAATATCAGTGCCCGTATAACTTCCCTCAATAAAAACAGTATCCGTTCTGGCAATGCTACCCACATTATCGCCATGCTGTGGGTTTTCAACTTCATTTACTTTAGTCAAGGTTAATTCCTGAGCAGTTAGGTTAACACCAACTGTCAACATTAACACAACACCTGTTATATATTTAATAAAGCCTCTCGTAATAGTATTCATATTCTCACCTGTTATAAATCTTTCAACAGGTCAAATATTGGAATAAAACACAAATTTCATAAGGGAGCTTTCTTGAATTCAGAAGTGGTAGATTACAAATACTACAGGGGGTAAATTGAGAGGGTGTCCAAAAACAAAAAAGGAGTTATAGAAATCTTACAATTTGAAAGTTTGTTCCTCTTTTGTACCCCTAAATCTCCTGAAGGGGACTTTAATCCTACCACTTTAGAGGAGGTTGTAGGGGTAAAATGAGAAGTTTACTTATAAATTGTAAGTTTCAATTTTTAGAAATATCATTTTTGGACACCCTCTTTACTTTTTCTCAATCTCCAACGCATTTATAATCCACTTACCATCAAGCGTTAACTCTAACAACTCATCATCGCCAATTTCAACTTCTACAGTTTCTATTTTTTGCTTTCCAGAATATACTTTTTCGTTTTTCATATAGGTTTTCCCGTTCATGGCAAACGACATATCAAAGGTTGCTCCTTTAAAGTAAATCATCTCTGCCTTGATGCGAGCATCGCCCATATAGTATTTTATGTTGTAGTTACCCTTTTTAAGTCTTACATAAAATTTAGCTTCTTTTTTACCGGTAAGTCCGTCGCGTTGCCAAAAGATAACACGCTCCGAAGCTTCGTTGTGATGGAACCATATATTGTTAACATCAGATGCCCGCCAGCCAAATTGGTTTTTATTTTCATCATAAACATGACGTTGATTTACAGGTGTAAAACCACAAGCATCAATCATTGAGTACAAGGCGAAGTTTAGTTTTATTTCTGTTAAAGGCTCTGGCTTTGGCAAGCTATTGACCTTTGAAATATCCTGCGTAATTACAGGAACTGCTGCTTTTTTACTTGGAGTGTACTCAGCAATATTATTATAGCTTTCAGGTGCTCCCAACAACGAACGCTTTTGAGTTGATTTAGCTTGCTCATCGACACATAATACCAGGCGGTCAATTCCTATTCCAGTATTCACTTGATACACTTTTATGGTATGATACCCTTGTTTGTCAATTGTGATTTCAAAAGGTAATTTCTCCATCGCTGTTAGGATATTGTTTTCCCAGCTCCATCTTTCTATAGCTCCACTTGGTAAAGTAGCCGATATCCTTTGTCCTTTATGCCTAATTCCAGATAAAACTTGAGGCTCATCATTGTTTAATCCAACAGCTATTTCGCAAGTTTTGCCTTTTCCTTCGTTGAGGGTTGGGATGCGGTATAGCTGTCCGTAAAAAGTACCTGTGCTGTCAAAGTATACCGAATACTCTAACCTCGCTGCATTGGTTTTTATATCATTCTCTATTTTTGAACCACCTTTAATGAACATTGAAGAACCGTAGTATCCAAAATTATCGTACTTTTCCCATTTGGCTTCTTTACCGTTTTGTTTTGAAGTATAGTTCTCTGCTTCAATGGCTACAAAACCATTTCCTTCAATGTACGATTTCTCTTTTAGTTCTATATCAAATTTGGTTGCTTTTACAGGATATGATTTCGAAAAACCATGCGTGTCCTTAATAGTTATAGTTGCTTTGTTATCACCAACTTTGGCCTTGTTCCAATCAATGTTTACGCACAACCGCTCTTCTATTTTTACATTTCCTGATGTTTTAGAGAATTTTACCCAATCGGCATCACTCTCAATCGTCCAATCATTGGCTCCCATTTCTTTGTTAAACACATCAATAAACCTTGTATTATCTTCGAAAGAAGAAAAACGCAATTCCACCTTTTCGTTACCAATGGCCTGACCTTCGCAAACAGAACCTATTCCTTTTATCGCTTCTTCGTTATACACTTCATCATAAACCAAGTTGTTAGGAATATTGGCCACATCAAAAATACGTTCCTTGAAATTGTATAGCGCATAAGGGTCCATGATGCCATTCCACTTACCATCTTTTATCTTTCTGTAGGTCTCCAAGTCAGCCTGAATAGTAGCTTCCGCTTGTTCCGACAAAGCTTTATATGCATTTACACTGGCAAAACGGCCTTGCTTGGCATAAGCAACGTTTTTTCTGTAATACTGTGTTTTTTCAAGCATTAACCTTGTTGAGCGAATTGGATAATAGGCCAGGTGCCAGAAAGGTAATTTGGCAGATTCTTCGAGGTTATCGTAAATGGCTTTTGCTTTTTGCTCCAATTCATTAGCAATTTGTATTCTTCCCTGTATTTCGTCTCCAAAATCGAAAAGACTGTAAAATCTGTACCTACCATTGTTTTCGTATTTCCAATCCCAGAATGGAAATAAATGTTCCGGCTTTTTAGGGCGGCAAAGGTTATGAAAGTCGGTAAGTAGGTTTGCAATTTCTGACGCTTTGCCTTCTTCAACCCCAAATTGTTGCTTGGCGCTTTTTTGCATAAAGTCTTTTGTGGTATTTTTAGGGTACGAATCTATATCGTATGCCAACGACATATAAAACTGAAGCCCCATTTCAGCTGGTTTTATATCGCCCACATTTACAATCCACAAGTCGCGTACACTTTCATCATAGGCCTTATGTAATTCTTCTTGAATTAAAGGTAACGGTGTAGTGTACAACCAGTCGTATGTGGCACCGCCCTGGTATGCTAAATGGTAATATAGTCCATTACCGCCTGCACGTTTTTTTTCGTGAGGTCTTGGCAACTGACGGGCATATCCAAAGTTATCCTCTGTCCAAACCATGATAACATCTTCGGGTAATTTTAAACCTTCACAATGTTCTTTGCCATCTTTACTTTCGCCGTTATACAATTCACCGGTTTCTTCGTACGGAACAAATATTTGTGTAACTGCATCCTCCGAACCAAAAGTTTCTTTAATCATTTCGCGCTGACGGTCTATCACCTTTTGCAGAAGCTTTACTTTGTTTTCCAACGTTGGGTTTTCGAGATTTGCATATTCAAACGGCGAATCGTGTACCCCGCGAATCCCCAGTGTGTAAATCATATTATAACCTTTCGATTCATCTAAACGCTCTTGCCAATAGGCTTCAATAGTTTTTGGGTTTACAGTATAATCCCAAACCGGAACCCCTTTGGCATCGTACATGTCTTTGTGAGCCTCTGCCCAATCGTGCCACTCGGCATAGTTGTTTCGCGCCATATTTTCGCAATGCGACGAACCTACATAAATGCCGTATTCTTTTGCATTACGAGGATTGATTGACACTCCGTTTCCGTCTTTTGCCTCGAAGAAATAACTACCGGCCTGCATCATTCCGGGCCAGATTGAGTTGGCCTTTAAGCGCAGTAAAAGTTCAAAGATATGCTCGTATGCTTCGGGACTTATGTGAGAATTATATTCATTGGGCAATGTTTTTTCACTCCATTGGATCAAAGCTTCTTCATCGTTAATAAAGATTCCTCGAAAACGTACCGATGGCTCTTTAGGCAATACAAGGCAATCTTCTAATACTACTTTACTTTTCTTTTGAGGCACTACATCGCACCACCAATATAGGGGAGAAACACCAATACGTTCCGATATTTCGTAAATACCATAAACAGTTCCGTTGGCATCGCTACCTGCTACTACCAAAGCTTTTTCTATTTTGTCCATTGGTTGCTCCACAGACTTTAAGAGGAAGGATTCTCTCATTTTATCAAGACCATCTGCTTCCTGTATCTTTCCTGATTTATAAAGTTTTTGAATTTCAGGACTATTTATAGAGCAAATAATAATAGTGTTATCTCCCACATCTTCTATGGTATGAACTACTGCTGGTTTTACACCAGTAACCATCTCAATATCATTTTGCAGGTCACCAACAGCACGCATAATTTGTGGAGCTTCAGTTTCTGACACATAGATAATGGGAGCTTCCCCATTTTTAAACAATGTAAAACTACCGGTTGGTTGCATTGTACCTCCATTGAAAATCAGTATTGTTATTAGTCCAAATAATACTTGAAGCTGCTTTCTCATCTTATTTATATTTCTTTTAAAATTTTGTTTCAACCTTTCTCTAACCATAAACCTTTGGGTTTATTCGAATAGTATAACATCAAAATTATAAGTTGGTATAAATATTAGCGATGTTAATGGAACGATTCACGTTTTTTAACTGTTAAAAACTACCCATTACACACTATTACACAATACATTAAAAACACCTAACAAGAAGTTATTGCTTAATGAGGATTATATAATTTTCTATTACTTCATTATATTTGTGTTTATAATATGCGCAATGAAATTTGAAAATAATCAGATATTAGCTCAACTTGAAACCATTCTTTCGGATAAAACATTTTCACGTTCGAAAACCAATTGTCGTCTCTTGCAATTTTTGGTGGATTCGACCTTGAAAAATGAAGATGTTAAAGAAGCAACAATTGGTAAGGAGTTTTTTGGTACTAATTATGACCCTGTAAAATCGGACAATAATGTTCGTGTTTACATCTATCATCTGCGCAAAAAACTGAATGAATATTATAGTAGTAAAGCCAGTGCCGAAGAAATAGTATTTACTATAGCAAAAGGACAATATAATGTTCAATTTAAAGAATATAAAAAAGTAAGAGAACCTAAAAAAGCTATAAACCACCGATGGGTTTATATAGTTTCCTCCCTAAACATAGGTATCCTTGCTGTATTCATGTTTTTATATTTCTACAAAACGCCAGTAAATAATTTTTGGAAGACATTGATGAAGAACGATTTTCCTACGACGGTTATTTTTGGTGATTACTTTACCATAGAAACCCAAATAAAAACCGGTAGGAAAGGGATTTTACGTGATTATGAAATAAACTCGAAAAAAGAGTTAGAAGAATATTTAAAAGAAAATCCCGAGCACAAGGAGGATATGATTGCCAGTCATCATCATTATTTTAATTGGATGGCACCGCATTGCAGTAGGAATATGGCAGAATTCTGGTTAGAATATGATTACCCATATGATATTGTCCAGATATCTGAATGGAGCGTTTCTCAATTGGAGAATGATAACCTGGTTTATTTTGGTCAATCGAAAGCTATGGGAACTTTAAAAAACATTTTAGAGGAGAAGTTTCCAAATTATTCGTATGGCAGCCAACAGATTATACGTACAGATCCTGAAACATACAAGAAAGTGAAATATTGGGATGTGATAAGAAAGAATGGTAAAAATATAGATTATACAATAGTTGCAAAAATTGGAATGCCTGCAGGCAACGAGATGCGCTTTTTCCTATCGGATCAGGATTGTGGGGCTATTAGCGCATTGCAGTATTTTACAAATAACGATTCGGTGACAGCTTTCTACAAACGCCATAATATTGAAAAAGATGAAGATTTTATTGCTTTGTTTAAAGTTACCGGGTGGCAGCGCAAATCGTATGAAATGGAGTTTATACTGTTGGATAAAAATTAGAAAGGGCTGCACTTACGATATAATTAAGCACAGCCCTTTTAGGAAATTTAGACTATAATATTTTAAAATTCTTAATTTACTGCTTAGTAAAGACCAACCTTTTATGATAGAATTTATCCGTAGATATAAAATACATGCCTTTGGGCAATGTACTCACATCCAACTTTATTTCATTTCCGTTTTCATATTCATTCTTTACCATGACCTTTTTACCGGATATTGCGTACACAGAAACCTGTACATCGCCTGAAACCAATTTCTCTGTTCTTAGGGTTAAGATATCCATAACCGGATTAGGGAATAACGATACATTATCATAGCTTGGTTTATCACCTATTGCGGTATCCAAAGCTTTTACTTCTTTAAACTCACTCATGGCTAAAGTGGCTCCCGCGTTTAAAACCCTGTCACTACCTTCCAATGCTCCACAATCGGGCGTCTCGGAACTGGTTATTCCTTCAAGGGATGTTCCCGCTCCAATGGCGGAGGACCCCGCTTTTAAAGAAAAATCTCCATTAGGGGCATCTACAAAGTTTGCATTGGCTGTGCCAAAATCGTAGAACTGGTTGTTTTCCGGGTTAAAATGATATCCCCAATTGGCGCAATGTGCAACATATGCGTTAAAATCATCTGTGGAAATACTAGATCCCGCCGGACTTTCTGCCCAAGACACTTTTCCTCCTGTGCTAGTTAACACCTGACTGCTATAATTCAATCCAAATCCAGGGCCATTCATAAAAATATTGTTGGCAAAATGACCATCTTCAATCAATCCGGTAGTATCGGGCGGCGTTATTCCCAATTCCTCCCAGTTATCGATACGGATATTCCAGATTCCTATGTTCTCATCTACATTCCAAATGGTATTGTTATAATAATTTACAGGTAGGTGCATGGCATTGTAGCGCGGTCCTAAATAAAGAAACTCACCCACACGCTCAACCTCGTGAGGGCCATCGTACACATCGTGTTTAATGTTATAAACCAGGTTATGGTGTGCTGTATAATTCTGAACATCTTCCATGTAAAAAGCAGTTGCCTTCACCCTGCTATAACCTCCGTCGGAAACAGGCACACCTACCACATCATGTACTTTGTTGTAGGCTATCACACTCCCTCTCAAATCAATGGCACCAATTTTTCCTGTACTGGTGGCCTCAATAGGCCCTGCATCTTCACCCATTTTCATGGAACCATAAAAATCGCAATCCATGATGTTAACTTTGGCATCTCCTCCATCAATACGTATCTGAAACCTACCGGCATCACCAAACGTGCAGTTGTTAATATTGGTATTATCGCTTTTGTTAATGTGTATACCCGAGGTAAAAATACCTACCCAACCGAAATCTTCGATCATGCAATTTTCAAAGCTATTGTCTTGTCCGTCTCTTAAGGCAAACATATTACCCCACGATTGTCCTACATACATATCTCTAAAAGTATTGCTGGAACTATTATTCAGATAAACGCCTTTGGGGTCAGAATCACCCTGTCCATACCCTTTGGGAGTCCAAAATGGGTATAAATAGCGCATGCTACATCGTTCCATTGTAGCACCTGTTGTACTTTGCATATCCGCATTACCGGCCATAAACTGAATGCCTTGTATGGTTACGCCTGAAGTATTGTTCAACACCAACACCCTTTCTCTCACCTGGATTTCTATGCGGGTATCTTCTATGGGCTCATTGGGCCACGGCTTATAATAGAGTTTATCTCCTTCGGCATACCATTCGCCATAGGTATCAATCAGATTTTTATGCAATACATAACCCCAACTATATTTATGGTAGGTACTTGCTATGGCAGCTTCGTTTTTCCATACTCCATTATTGATGGCATTGAAGGTAACCGTGTTGCCATATGAACCTGTAATTGTTCCATATACGTAATTCCTCATTTTACCGGTCATTCCCCTAAAAACACCTCCTGTTAAACTCACATTAGGCAACGGCGTCCCTTCCAGCGTCGCAGAACCGCTTGCATTGGCTCCTTCATTTTTATATACATTGGTTAAAGGAGCATAACCACCGTTGTCATCCATTACCTCCATCATTTTACCGATTCTGTTGTTGGGGTGGCGTGCCATCATTTGTGAGTTACCGTTGGCAAATAGTTGAGTGTAATCCGTTTCCATATCAAAGCCAGATATATCAGCTTCCATAATGCCACTTGCCATACCAGTTGCTTCTGCCCATCCGGTTACAATTTCAGTTCCCGTAACCAGCACGTAATCATCTTCAAAATTCTTGATGATCAAATTATTTTTATTTACGCTGATTTTCTCGCGATAAATACCTTCGTGAACAACAATCTCATCTCCTTCCGAAGCATTGTCGATTGCTTCACTTATACTGTACACTTTGTCATTTTCTTTTTCTACTTCCTCATTCAACCATGGAATTTCTGTTGAATAAACATGATGGGTAGTTTGCGCATATACCGTCCCTGACATCCATAATAACAATATCAAAAAAAGCGGAGCTTTTAATTTTTTAGATCGATTCATAACCTGCTTGATTTTATTTTCAATACCTACAAACAAATATCCAAACAATTAAAAAATCAGATAAGGGAGTATTTATGATATATGAAGCGGTGAAGTTGTATATAAACGATGCATAGGGGGTAAAATCATTGTAATATGGGTCTTTTTGTGAATTGAATTGAAATGTTATCAGGACTAATTCGAATCATTAACTAAAAAGGTACCTGAAAATCAGGTACCTTTTTAGTTAATGATTCTGGGTATAGAAAGAAATCAATTACTTAATTGAGATTACTAAATGACCACTAACCTTCCAACTCTTTTTATTTCATTTCCTGTTAATGTTACCATGTAAACTCCTTTTTGTAGTCCTCCTACATTAAAAGTCTGTTCCCCCCTTAAATCTATGAATTCAAAAACTCTATTACCTGCCATATTATACATCCTCAAATCGTACTTATTGGCACTATTTTCTACTGATACTGTAAATTCATCTTTAACCGGGTTGGGAAAAATACTTAAGCTCTTGTATTCATTTCTTTTTCCGATTGAAACATCTTCCGGTCTGAAATCGTGACTAAAATTATACACCTGCATAGTTACCGTGCTTATATAACCTCCATAATCGGGGAAAGTAACTACAACCTCATTATCGGTATCTAAATCGGCAAGAGCAACGGGTATTTCCAATACGCCAAAAAAGTTATCTCTGTCGGTTTGCGGTCCTCCTCTAAAATTGGTGGGTACCGAAATTGTTTTACCATTGATAGTAATGGTAGGTTTTAATGTTTTCCCATGATCTCTACCCACACCAACCCTTAACATGGCTTCACCATAGGTTCCTTTATCAACCCCATTAATATTAAAGGTGATAGGATTATTGGAATAAATCTCCTGGAGGTAGGTGTCTGCGTAATATTTCTTTTCTTCCGATAGTTTGTCAATGGTAATATCCTCATCATAGGTATATATAAAAAGGTATGTTCCTTCAGCGGTTAAGGTTACACCATTTGATAAATCATTTACTTGTTCAATATCCAGTTTTGGAATACCTCCAACACCACCTTGTAAATGTAAATGTCTTGTTTCTATGTTGGTTGGAGTGGCATCAATACCACTAATCTCCAAGTTTAATGTATGCCCTATAAAATCTAAGTTATTCACAAGAACATAAGCCTTGTTTCCTTCTACGTATGCATCGCAAAGAACATCCATATTGTTCGATTTGGAATCAACGCGCGTACCATTTACATCTTTCAACAAGTCGAAAATTTTAATGGCTTCGGTATACACAAAATCGCCTGTATAACTTGTTGGCTCATTTTCTCTACGCAACATACGTGCACCATGCACCGAAGTTGGCCCCACACTCTCATTGTATTGCCACTCCGATTTTAGCATAAAGAAAGGCATGGCATAGTTGATGTTATTGGCGCGTTCCATAAACTGCATCATCATTGAAATGGTTGATTTCATTTTTAACCAATCGCGATATGCCGACCAGGCTTGTTTATTGTAATCATGCGTTTGTGCATTATATTCCGATATCATCAATGGTTTCACATGCCCTAGAGCCATATAACTATATTGCTCCATCATATCCATGGTAGCTTCTATGTTGCTACCTTTTCGGTACTTGGCTTTACCTCCAATACAAGGAAAATCGTAAAGGTGTATAGTATAAAAATCCATATCAGCTCCGGCAACATCTATAAAATGCTGATCACGATCGCGCCAACGCTGAAAATTATCCATATCAAAATCGGGGAAGGCTGCACAATAACCTCCTACCTGCATATCAGGATTATATTTGTGTACCTCTTTAGCTACGGTGGAGTGAAAATTAAAAATTTTGGTTAAGTCATGGGGTTCATCGGCCACCGTTACCAAATCCCAAAGTGGTTCGTTGGTTATTTCCACAAAAGAAGGTTTTTTTTGTCCTGTTGTTCCTCCTGTACCGTAATACTCCTGGATATAACGGCCCAGAAACTCTCCCGAAGCTGTTCCAAAAGGTTCTGCCTCTGTATCTGTTTGCGAAAAAGCCCAGCCTTTGTTTGTTGTTTTGCCGTCCGGATAAAAAGGAAATATCTGATTACAGAGAATCTGATAATCCAGGTACTCGTAGGTATGTGCCCAGGTTTTGGCAGCATAACTATTGCGGTTATTAAGACCATGGGTGGCAATACTGGCCGGATCGGCAAAACCGGGGCGTGCTGGGTCTTCCGTTACATTATTATTGAGCGCCCATTTTATGGTTCCGGTATTTCGTCCAACATATACATCCCTATCACCTAGCAAATCGCCAATTAAGTCATCAATCTTATTGTCGGTATTCCAGTTGTTCTGCTCTATGGTACCATGGAAGTTCACAAACTTCCGGCGTTCAAAAGTCTCGACATCACCTAATTTGTGCTTTACATCCAGGTTTACTTCTACTTTAACCTGACTATGCACGCGCTGTAAAACAAACCCGCAAAGCAGGCATGCTAATATTCCTAATCCTTTCATTATTTTGTAGATTTATCTTTAAGATGTTTGCAAGAAACACAAAATCGCAGATAAATAAGAGGGGGTATTTTTACGAGTTGAGTAGGGAAAATGTTGTATTTTTTAAAAAAGAGGGAATCTTAAAAAGATTCCCTCTAATTTATTTACTCAGTAAGTATTTGAAATAATAATTATGGACGTTTTCTAAATGAAGATTCTGGGAATAAAACCATATTATCCATATAAAACTTACAAACTCCTCCTGGTCCTTGTAAACGCACAAGAAGCCTTTGTTCTCCGGACGCATTAGCTGGTCTGGCAGAAATTGGTGCATCGCCAATAATAAATCTCCACTCTCCTACAGCAATATCGTCTGTAATAGAACCAATTTTTCTGCTGCCGCTCCAATCGTTATTGTTCAACCACCATAGTGTACTAGTCATTGTGTTTTCTATTTCAGTTACATAAGCCCAGTAACCAAAGTAATAGTTTTGAGTTTCGTCAATACCTGTGAATACTTTGTTTTGGTAGAAATCCATTCCTGTATTTCCTGCATTAACACCAATTTCAACATACATTGATTTAGAACCTGCCAATGCAACCTCATCGTTAATTGTACGATTGAAACCACCATGAGCAGCTACCCATCCGGTATTTTTTAAATTAGAATCAGTAAGTGTTTCGAAGCTTGAATCATATGTACCCGAATTCAATACATTACCTTTAACTAGCATACCATAACCATTTAAACTACGAGCAATATAAGCGGGGTCAGTTGAAACTAAATGACCTGTTTCGTAATTGTAATGTAGTCTAACCGCATCATCATGATAGGTATCCTTATCTAAAGTGATTGTTAAAACATTTCCGTCAGAAGCAATAGATTCAATTCCTGCATTTATAGAAGTTCCAGCTGCTGTAAGAATTTCAACCGAAATATCGTCTTTAGCTACCGAAGGATCTTCCATAACAGGTTGGTCGTAAGTAACCGTAACGGTTCTGTTATCTACCCAAGCTTCTTCAACCTCCATGTATTTCTGAATAACCCTAACCATCTTAATAACCTCACTTGTACTTCCATCTGATGATCTGGTAGCAGTCAGTTTAACTTCAAACAAACCGTCTTTATTAAACATTACTTCTTGATGATTTTCATCAGATGTTATAGGAGTTCCATTTTCAAACTCCCAGGCGTACTGATCAGCAACTCCTTTAGATTTGTTTAGGAATATTACGGAAATTCCTCTACCAACCGCAAAATCGCCAGCTCCTTCATCATCATTTCCAGCACTTGCTGTAAAATCAGCCGTAACATCAACGTGGTTAACCAGGATATAATCTTCAACAATCAACTCATCCGTTTGGCCATCGGAAGTTCTTTCGACAGCTAACTTAACATCATAAGTCATATTTCCCACAGGGAAATAAAAAGTCTGCACTTTGGCATCATCCATGGTTAGGTTTACGCTACCATCGGCACTGGTAACCGTCCAAACCCTTTTATCCGGGCGACCGGCACTGATATCTGACAGGTTCAATGTTTCACCCATATCAACTTCAGTAATCAATTCTCCGGTTATTAGCCTGGCTTCAAATAGAGCATCTACGTCACCATAGTCTACTACTTTTTCCTCTTCTTCTTCCTTTACGGGATCATCGTCATCGCAAGAAACCCATAACAGCGACATGGCGAAGAACATATAAAGTATATAATTTAACTTTTTCATTTTTCTATTTTTTAAGTAAAATGCAATTACTGCCACATTTCAAGATCCAACGGAGTATCAATGTATATCAATGTATCTTTTACGCTATGTTTGATTACATTATCATTTTCATCCAAATCATAATAATCATAGTCTAAATACATCTTTCTGTCGAGTACATCGTAGTAACCACTACCAATTAATTCGGTAATCGGAGATTCTTCATCAGGTGTAATAGTTACTAAACCATCATCCTTACGAATGGTTAAGTTCATAGCATATGGAGCTATCTGGTTCATACCTGTATACTCTGCTTTAATGGTATTTTCACCATTGGTAGTTAGCATTAGCTGCTTATACCCTTGGATTACTGCATCGTCATTGGTATAAACAAACTGACTCTCTACATTTTCACCTAAAAAGTCGTAAGTTTCGTCAGCACCATTTAACCAATACAAACCATGAAACTCGTTATAGTAACGCACTACAATAATAGAGTAATCTTTGTCATAAGTTACCGAATCTGTAGATTGATCAACTATCCTTAATGGTAGAGCATATACCTTGTTAACTGCATCCTCCTGGCTTAAAAACCATTCTTTATCAAGGGTCACGGTTTCTCTACCAACTTGCTCTCCTGAATGGATTGAAATTTTGCCTTCTACCCCAGATATACTATAACGGTCGGCAGGCAATAACTTTAAATCAGGGTATTCATCCAAAAGGGAAGCATCTATCGAATAAGTAACCTCTTCTTCTGTACCATTACTCCGTTTTCCACCCAGCACTACGCCAATATCAAAGGTTAAATCCTCTTCATCCTCAACAACAAGGGTACGCAAAGGATACTGGTATGAAAAATATGTTGAAGTATATTCATAGTCAAACTTGTAATCATCGTAACAAGATGTTAACATGAACATAAGACCAACTACTGCTATAAATAATTTTTTCATTTTGTTCATCTTTAAAAATTTAAGATTATTCCCACCCTTCATTTTGAGTAATCAATGTTGTTCTATTCATCTCATTTTGATGGATCGGTAAGTAGAACTTATTTGGGTCATACGCCAAATTATACATTGCATTTCTGGAATAAACACTTCCGTTAATTTCTATCTTATAAATGGTTGGGTTCAATGTTTCTTTCCATCTACGTACATCATAAAAACGGTGTCCCTCAAAACAAAGTTCAATCCTACGTTCGTTTCTTATTAACGTTCTTAAAGCTGCAGGGTCTCCGGCAATGCTATTTAAATAAGAATCATCAGTTAAATTAAGTGCTCTGTCCCTTACCTTTGCGATTTCGCTTACAGCAGTAGCACCTTCTACATCAGTTTGTCCACCCAAAGCGACCACTTCGTTCATGGCTTCTGCAAAGTTCAGGTACATTTCAGCTTTACGGAAATATACAGCATAGTGGTAATCGTTCTCTTGCTGACCGCTTGTTAAATCCACCTGAGTACTCATCCACTTACGTAAGTAATACCCCGTTCTGGTAGTGTTTGTCACAAGACCTAATGGGCCATCAGGGGTATCTTTCCCTCCAACAGCAGTTTCTACAGTACTGTTTTTTGAAGTTCCATAAGTAACCGTTGCTCCGTTGTACAATACCGTAGCATAAAAACGTGGGTCTCTGTTTTGATACATGGAAAAGTTATCATCGTATGCATAGGTTGGCGACATGCCAGCCGGATATCCATCGCTCATTGGGAAAGCATCAACCAAATTTTGGGTAGGGTTGCATCTTCCATTTCCAAACAAAGAAGGGATAAAGTGGGTTTGCTCCCTTGTTCTATTGGTTGCGGTTCCCTCCATGCGTGTAAGAATTAACTCAGGATTTAACGCATTGTTATAATACTCTCCCAGGTCACTGTTGTAAATATCATCTAGTTCGCCTACAAAATCAATGGCATCTTTGGCAGCTTTAGCTGCATCTAACCAGCGTTGTCTTTTTACATCGTCGGACAAACCTACTGTAAAAGCAGGACTTGCTGCATATAACAACACTCTCGATTTTAAAGCCAAAGCTGCTGCTTGTGTTGGTCTACCAAAATTTTCAGAAGTGTTGGTATATTTATATTCACCACCTGCAATCCACCTTTCAGGTAAATATTGTAGCGCATTATCTATTGCTTCTAATGTATACTCCAAACACTTGTCGTATGACTCTCTTGGAAGTTCCTCAACATTATCAACATTAACTTCCCCTTCGGGAATTGGCACTCCTTTTAACTCGCCATTTACATCTACACCACCAAACCTACGTAACAATTCAGCCATATTCCATGCTTTTACAAAATAGGCTTCACCATACAGGTTATTGGTAAATACTGTATTGTCGTTTTCATTCGACTTTTTAAATACAATATCGTTTTCGGTAACAATCTCAAAGAACTCATCAATAGTCCTTAAGTTTTCGAAATAACTATTCCAGGTACCTAAAAAGGTAGTATTAGGTGTAAGATATCCAGGTGTTGCCGAGATTTTATAAATACTCGAAGTTTCCTGGTTGATCACGGCATTGTCAGTTCCACAGTCTAAAAAACCTCCACCCATATTATCGAGTGTTTGCGGAAAACTACTGGTATATGCATAAGTTACCAGTCCTTCAATCCTATCGGGTTGTGTTAACATCTGCTCGTAGGTCATTTTTGTAGAAAGCTTTGGATCTAAAAACTCTTCGCTACAAGATGACAGCAACAATGTTACAATTATTAATAATGAATAATATTTCATAAGAATAAATTTTTAATTAAAATGTCACTTTTAACCCTAATGAGTATGTTGTAAACATTGGGTATCTGGTTACACCGGCATTTGTATCTTCAGGATCAAGATCCTCAATATTTGAAAGGGCGAACAAGTCTGTTCCTTTCACATAAAAGCGAACCTTATCGGCTGATATTTTATTTGCCAAACCTTCTGGTAACATATAACTTAATTCTAACACTCTTAATTTAAAGTAAGAACCATCTTCCATCCAGTAGGCTGAGTTCATAAAACTATGACCACTGTTTTTTGAAGTAAGTGTTGGATAACCTTCTTGAAGTACCCTGTCAGAATACTTACGGCTACCATAAGGCATATAATAAGAATTGGTTAACATTTTATCCAAGCCTGCAACACCTTGTCCTAAAGCATATAATTCAAAACCTTTATACTCTAAATCCAGGTTAAGTGCATAATTAATACGAGGGAAACTGTTGCCAATAATATCTTTATCGTTTCCGTCGATAGAACCATCAGCCACGACATCTTTATAAATAAGATCGCCTTCAATAAGTCCACGGTCTCCGGTATAGGTTGAAGTAACGGTATTGCCAACAAGATTATCGGCCGTATAAGCACCTTCGTATACCCATCCCCAGATAGCATCTGTTTCGGTACCTGTACTTAACAAATGGTCGTATTGGCTAATTTCATCCAATTGTTCCCATTTAGATTCTGAGTACATGAAGTTACCGCCAATGCTGTAATGTAAATCTCCAATGGTATTTTTGTACTCAAGTTGAAAGTCAACTCCTTTGTTGGACAGTTCTTCATAGTTACCTTTAGGGGATATGCTTACATAATAACCCGGAACCACGCTGCTCAGGTAAGTTGGCATATCATAACGGAATTCATCAAAATAATTGAACTCCAATGAAACATGATCAAAAAGAGTAGCTTCAACACCAATGTTTAATTCCCTGGCTTTTTCAAAGGTATAATCAGGGTTTCCTACCGATGTTAACCTTACACCATATTTGGTAGCTGATGCCGAGAAGTTTTCTCCATATCTCACACTACCAGCTGTTTGGTACTCGTCAATATATCGGTAATATTCAAAACTGTTACTGCTGTTATTATCGCTGTCCCACTGATATCGGTCATAGCCCATAACACCGTAACTACCTTTTACTTTTAAATAGTTGATAAAAGAAAGGTTAGCCGCAAAATCCTCGTTTGAAACAATCCATCCTGCCCCTGCACTACCAAACAAACCATATCTTTCTCCTGGAGCAAACTTATCTGAGCCCATTAACGAAGAGGTAGCTTCAACAACATATTTATTATCAAATGCGTAGTTAGCTCTTAAACCCAGGTTAATATTCTTGTCATCCTGACGAACTCCCCCCTGATACGAAGATGTTACCTTTTGTGCCAAGGTGCGCACCGAATAAACCAGGTTTGAAGTAATGGCATGTTTACCTGAAACCTTGTCGAAGTTTAAATAAGCTGTTCCTACAATATTTCTATTGAAGTCGTCACTATATCTTCCTTCGTTACCACTAGGTACATTATCACCAATTTCTTCAAGCGTGTTTTCATCTACCACGTTATATCTTGAATATTGTAGGTTTTTACCTTTTGTAATAGAACGATAAGCATCAAAACCAACAGAAACACCTCCAGACAGACCGTCTACATATTTATCAAGGTCAAATTGTAAACCAAAGGTAGTTTGACCCTGAAATTCGCGATTGTCTCTATATCCCCATCTGGTTAAATCTCCATAGATGTTATTATAACTTGAGTGATATCCTAAAGAATCAGGATGTTCGGAACCATCTGCAGTAACAAACATTGGGTAATCATTAGGTCGTTGAGAAGATAAATCTGTAAACATATCATTTGCACCTAATCGGGCATAGTTTCTAATTCCAATGCGGCTTGCCACATCCAAACTAACACTGATAACATCGTTTACTTCATAATCTAGTTTGGTCATTAGGTTTATAATATTATACGTATTGTTTTCACCTACTTTTTCCAAACCCGATTCTCTCACATACTCCATGTTCAGGAAGTACTTGGTTTTTTCATCCCCTCCTTCTAATACAGAGTTTACACGTTGGTAATCGGTAAAATCTTTCAGGAACATATCGTAATGGTCTATATCCGGATAAGTTCTAGGATATTCACCACTTCTATAATTGTCATACTCGTCAGGTGTATGTAATGGTGTTTCGCCGTCGTTTACCAAGGCATTATCAAATACTTCGGCATAAGTAGCTGCATCCAAATATTCGGGAAGAGCCGTTGGTGACTTAATACCACCTTCTGCCGAGAAAGATAATTTACGCTCTGATACATAACCTCTTTTTGTGGTTACCAAAATAACACCATTTGCAGCATTGCTACCATATAACATTTTAGCTGTGATGTCTTTTAAAATCTGAATTGTTTCTATAGATTCCATTGGAATATTATCCAAATCCCTGTTAGGGATACCATCTACAACAACCATTGGGGAATCACTTCTTCCCCCTCTGGAGCGACCACGGATACTCAATGTAGCCCAATTGGCACCAGGTTGCCCGGCACCTTTTAATACGTACATTCCCGAAGCAAGTCCGGCTAAGGCATTGTTCGCACGGTACTCGCCCGAACGTCTAATATCGTCGCCTTGTATTACATCAACTGCTCCAACTACTCTCTCCTTTTCGATTTCGGCATACGGCAGTTGCACCGTTTCCTTAGGTTTAACCGTTGTGGAGTCGTTTTGTGCATCTGCCAACAAATTGGAGAGCAATAAAACTGATATTATTAATAAATACTTTTTCATATGTTTTAATTATTTTCAGGGGTAATTAATTAAACTGTAAATAAACCCTCATCAATAATGATTTTTGCGTTTACTCTCTTAGTTTCTATGATATTACATCCGTAAACCATTACCATCCCGGATTTTGTTCAAAGTTTTTGAAAAGGTTCATGTCATTAGAATGAAATGGATACCAATAATTTCTGTTTTCAAATACTCTTTCATATCCAGATAGCTTTTTACTATAAGAATAGCTACCACCTGTTTCAGCAATATCTGCTACCCAAATACCTTTAGATAATTCAGTATGAGC
Organism: Saccharicrinis sp. GN24d3; assembly: GCF_052400645.1. Lineage (NCBI taxonomy): Bacteria > Pseudomonadati > Bacteroidota > Bacteroidia > Marinilabiliales > Marinilabiliaceae > Saccharicrinis > Saccharicrinis sp. GN24d3. The sequence goes on along the minus strand of NZ_JBQTGI010000008.1, from coordinate 231,020 downwards.
AGTTCTCCAACGTTTTAAATCCCACCAACGGTGTTGTTCGTAGAATAACTCTCTGGCGCGTTCTTTTCTAATATACTCTCTAAAAACCTCGGTACTGGCTAAGTACTTGCCTTGTACTGAAGGCATACCAACTCTTGCTCGTACGTAGTTAATAGCACTCTGTGCACTGGTTACACCTGAAGCTACACTTATACCTGGAACCGCACCTGTTGGACCATATAACTCATTTGCCATTTCTGCGAAATCAAGATATAACTGAGCCATCCTGATAAATGGGAATATACGCACATAACCACTTGTGTTATTAGCTCTGTTAGCTCCTGGGTGACGGTATTTTCCTGCATGGTAAAATCCGGTATGATTCCAACCTTTTTGGGTTTCGTAAACATAGTGTGCTCCATTAGGGTTGTCTACCAAACAAACTGGAGGTAAACCTTTGCGTTGATTATTGTTTGCCGTATTATCAATGGCCTTATCTCCAATATACATATTGTCGCCATGGGTAAATACAAAGGTTTTTAACCTTGGGTCTCTATTTGCATAAGGATCATCTTTAGACCAAACAGTAGAATTATCTTCCGCATCACCAGAACCCAGATGCCAGTTATCACCCAATTCCCAACCGTCAGCAGTTTCGTACCAATCTACAGCATTCTGCGTAGGTACACTAAAGTTGGCCCAGTCCTGCGAAGCATCCCAGCTTGGCAAGTACATTCCGGCTCCATTTATATTACCTCCAGTAACACGTCTGATAGCGGGCTGGAATATTGCCTCATCACTTAAACCTTTACCATCCGCATTTTGCTGACGGAAATTTAAAGTGTATTCCGACTGTGAATACATTCTATAACGAGGATGACTTTCGGCGCTTGTAATAGCATCAACACAAGCAGCCAAACCTTGAGTAGCTATATCACTGTTGTATTTTGACATTGGATCGCCAGAGAAACCTAAACTTTCGGCCCTGGTAATATTGTAGTTAGGACTGGCAGCATACATCAACGCCATTGACTTGATAGCACGGGCTGTTGTTTTTGTGGCTCTACCTACCTCACTTGGAGAATCCAACCAATCTTCCGGTAAATAATGGATAGCACTATCTAAATCCTGAATCAACCACTCGTGAGACTCTAGATACTCTGGACGTATAACATCAAAATCTTCATCTGTTGAATATGACGCTCTCATATCAGGCATTCCTCCATAGTCGCGGATAATCATAAAATAGAACCACCCTCTCAATAAAAAGCATTGTCCTTTTAATTGCGCTCTTAACTCCTCGGGTGTGTATTTCGATCCTTCGGGGAAGCTCTGCAATAAATGCATATTCTCAAGAGCTAAGTTTACCGATCTAATACCAACAACCGCTTCGGCCTGAACCTCACGCCAATGCCAACGATAAGCCCACTCATCAGAAGATGATGTACTGGAATATTCACCAATTCCCATGTCCCATTTCATACCTGAACCACTAAAATCAGTCCAGTTACCAGCATTTACAGTTGTTTCAATACTATTTGATTTCACTATCTGACACTCATCAGAAAAAACGCCCACCTCACTACCATAATCATAAGGATCGTATACATAGTTATGTAATAAACCAACAGCTCTATCTACCGTGCCTTCAAAGGTAACATAGTCTGAGTATACCTCTTCTGCCGTCAGTCCCATATCAGGACTTTTTTCAAGGTAATCCTCACACGAAGCAAAAAACAACATTGAAAGACAGATGATTGTATAATATTTAAAATATTTTATCTTCATTTTATCTCTTTTTTTGATTATTAAAATGACGCCCTTAAACCAACATTATATCGTTTTGCAATAGGATATACCGCCAAACTTCTTGCTTCAGGATCAAACTCATCAGGTAATTTTTGCCATGTAATCAAATTGTTTCCATTAGCAAATATCTCCAGACTTTTTATTAACCCTACATTAGCCAAGGTATTCTTGTTGAAAGTATATTTCAACTCTAAGTTTTTAAGACGAATAAAATCACTACTTCTTCGAGAATAAGTGCTCGCTTGCGAATTGTGATTATTGTCCGTAGTTCGTAATGCAGGACGGGAAGCATCTAAATTATCGTAAGACCAATAATCCAACATCTCAGTGTTTAGTATTCTGAAAGCTAAATCACCACCTGATGTTTCGTATTCCCACAGATAATTATCTATTAAATTTTTAGATATACTAAACACACCATTAAACACTGCAGATATACTCCATTGCTTATATGTAAACCCTGCATTAAAAGCAAATGAGTTGGAAGCATACGAAGGTTCTCCGATAGGAACCCTGTCTAAGTTAGATACGGTTCCATCGCCATTGTAGTCCACAAACTGGAAATCCCCTGGACGCAAGCCGCTTGTGTAGTCAGAAGGCGCTCCAATATATACATCATCCCAACTATTGTACGTACCATCTGTTAGTAAGCCCGATTGCCAACCAATTGGTTTTCCGGCCTGCTTTTGGTATTCAGGTTCAAACGCCGCATCATCTCTTTCAATTATACGGTTTTCGCTCATTGAAATGTTTGCAGATAAACGGTAACGCATGTTATCTCCAATTCTGTCATTCCATGTTAATTCCAAATCAAAACCGTGGTTTTTGGTTTCTCCAATGTTTGCCCATGGTGTTTTACCACCATACCACGTTGGAAGGGATGTACGTTGCATCAAAATGTCAACCCTTTTTTCATCGAACAAATCAAGATTTGCTTTCAATTTGTTATTTAATACAGTTATATCAATACCTAGGTTTTGCTTGGTAGCTGTTTCCCATTTAGCATCCAGGTTGGCTGGAGTATCTTCATAATATAAAGTACCCAGGTACTGTTCACTGTCCGTTCCACCATAACCACCAGGGTGGCCTTGATAACTCCAGTGTTGAGCCGGATTATTTGCAGAGTGAGAATCATACGCCGAAAAGTAAAGGTAACGGTTAGCATCCCCTAACTGATCGTTACCCACAATACCATAGGAATATCTTACTTTTAAGAAATTGATAAAAGGTACATTATCTTTAAAGAAAGCTTCCTCAGAAACTACCCAACCTGTAGAAAGCGATGGGAAGAAACCGAATTTGTAACCTGAATCAAACTGCTCACTACCATTGTAAGCTCCGTTAAATTCTAATAAATATTTATCCTTAAACCCATAGGTTAATCTACCTACCCAGCTTTCTTCATATCTTGGGAAATTGATTCCGTTTTGCGCTTTACGCCTGTTAAATAATGCCAATGCACTTACATCGTGGCTTCCAAGATTTTTTACATAATTTAAAGATGCCTCATAATAAACAGAGTTACCATAAGAACTTAGTGATTCATTATTTACATTAGGTAAACCTTCTACTTCATCCACATCGTCACTAAATTGCCATATTTCACCAGAGCGGTAATCTGTCCTATAATACAAAGGATCTAATGTGATGGAACCACTATACGATTCCCTGTAATCGTAAGCTACTTTTGCTTTAAAAGTAAAGTTTTGAAGAAACTCCTGCGTAAACTGAACATCCACGTTAGAACGGGTTGAGCGTAATGTGTTTTCACTCTCTCTTTCCATCATACCTAAATAGTTATGGCTACGCCAGTCCTGTGCTTTGTTACCAACGCCCAGTTCTCCGGTACTTAAAACCGGGGGAGTACCTACCTGCACCTGGCTATACAGTGACGACATCCAATTACCATTTTGGTCAAATCCTAATGGCGTATCTGCAGAAATCCTGTTACCGTGCCAGTCTTTGAAGTCTCCTGATACATTTACACTTAACTTAGTTGTTTTAGTAAACTGAAAGTCGAGGTTACTACGCCAGTTGTATCTCTTTTGGTAAGTTCGGGGATCGATATATGGTTGTTCTTCAAGATCAAACATATCACCATCGTAGTTATACCCTAACGAGGTAAAATACTTTACAAAATCGTTACCTCCCGATACATTTAAGTTATAAGAACGTGCAACACCTGTTCCTATCAATTCGTTAATCCAGTTGGTGTAAGAGTAAAAGTCCATATCCCTGTTTGGATCTCTCCAAGCATCAATGTCACTCTGTGGCTGCAACTTGTTATAACTTCCTTCCGACATGGCCGCCATATTATAATACTCCAGTGCATCAGCAAAAGGAGCCATATAGTCGGTATTTACAACCGGTACTTTTCTACCTTCGTTGGCAGTAAAGGTAATTTTGGGTTTACCTTTTTGTCCTCTTTTAGTAGTAATAAGGATTACTCCGTTGGCACCTTTTACCCCATAAACAGCTGTTGCTGAGGCATCTTTTAATACCGAAACCGACTCGATTTCGTTAGGGTCGAGGTCGTTAAATTCACGTTCAATACCATCCACCATAAATAACGGGCTATTGTTTACCCAAGACGATTGACCACGAATAAGAATGGTAGATTCGGTTGCTCCCGGCTGACCAGAAGCCTGCATGGTAGAAACACCAGGTAACATACCTGCCAAGGCTTCACTAACCGAGGCTACGTTACCTACTTTTAATAGTTCCTCACCTGTTGTTTGTACAACCGAACCTACAACGGTCTTTTTCTTTTGGGTACCATAACCTACTACCACAACATCCTCCAGGATTTCGGTGTCGCTAACCATTTTTACGTTGATTATTAATTGTTGCCCCACAACAATTTCCTGCGTCTTATAGCCAATAAAGCTATAAACCAAGGTAGTACCCTCTGTCTTATCGATAGACAGCGTGTAGTTTCCGTCAAAATCGGTAATGGTACCAATGGTTGTACCCTTAACAAATACATTAACTCCGGGTATTCCCAGTCCATCACCATCGACAACCATACCCTTCACAGAAGTTTTTTGCGCAAAAACACTAATCGTAGCAAATGCCAACATTATTAACAAAATGTGCATCCGCTTTAGTATTTGTGCTAAGTTTAAATTGCTTTTCATATTACATAAATTACTATTAAGGTTCTCTTGTTGCTTTCTAAATTTTTACTGATCACCAAATCCTTTATTAACCACTCTTAAATATCATTTTACTTCGTTTTGATTCATAGACACTTTTTAACAATTCAAAAGTATACTAAAACAAGTGTAATACAGGGGAATTTTTTTTATAAAGTCGGTGGTAGAATTTTAGTCGTAAAACCAGAAAAACAGAACAAAAAACAATAACAAGATGAATGTAAAACACAACTAGACATTCACTAACATAAACTTAATCTGGAATATTGCACAATACGCATATTCTACTCTCATACAGATACTTGAATATTTTTGGTGGGGTTTGAATTTTGTTGTATCCCAACACTTATTAATGTTGCAATAAATTATAATACGGGACTTTCTTACATGTAATATTATACGATTTTATTGGCTATTTTCTACTATTAAATGATATTCACCCTCCCGTTTATTATTTTTACCCACCTTTTAAAGTTAGTAACCAAACTATCCACCATGATTTAATTTTGTAGTTCCGAGTATGTTTTAACGATAACGGAAACCAATTATAAGTTTGATCTGTAAATAATGTCACAAAGCGAAACCGACAAATCCGCCTCCCAGCCGCTGGCAGGGAGCAAATAGTTAGGTAGCACAAACTCCCATAATGTTGCAGGGCAGGTGGGGTGGAAGGAGGATCCCTATCTGAAATAAATTCGGAGATGGATAATCATAAAAGATATCATGTGTTAATAATATTTAAACTTGCACACTGATTTATAGGCCAAGTTGGCTATATAAAATGTGATATGGCTGAAATTGAACCCCAACTTTACGACTGTAATCTATTTCATATTTTCCGATTCTTAATCCTGAAAATTTAAAAATATTGTCATGAAGATCGACTGCCAAGCAGGCTTAAACCCATCCCGTGTGGATTATATATTTTCCATTTGACAAATTTAAAAGCCCTCAAAAACAATAAAAAAATCCAGTTATTCTCGCACGAATTTTGTATTTTTATGGTTTCGCACAAATTTTCTGAAGAATGGAACATCATCCTGAATAATCATTGATTATTTCAGGATAGGGACTTATTTTTTTATTTACGGAAAGTTACCTGATATAGGTAAGGTGATATTTTAGGTTGAGGAGACAAAAAAATGAGCGATCTGGAGACATTAAGAAATTTAGAACTTGCACCTTATATACTGAAAGCTACCACCCTGATAGGTGTGGAACGAAAGGTGGGCGGAAACCAATTCAGGCATAGCTTTGCCACGCTGGGAATTTTATTGGACTATAAATATTATAATGATAGTGTATTACTTAAAGCGGCGCTATTACATGATATACTTGAAGAGCGTCCGGACACTAAGGTTGAGGAGATTCAACAAATAGATTCAGAAAGCCAGCAAGTTGCACAACTTATTCTTGAAGTAACGCGATTAAAGCACGAATCGAAACCGCAATATCTTCAGCGGGTTCTAGATCACGGTTCAAAAAATGCCTTAATACTAAAATGTGCCGACAGGATCAGTAACCTAACTGATTTGCATCGCGATACGCACTCCAAACAAAAAATATCGAGATATCTTGACGAGACCGAACAGTATGTATTTAAAATGGCTATTAAGACCAATAAGTATATGCTGATCGAACTACGAGATCTGGTAGACAGAAGGCGAGAAATTCTTTAATCTATAGAATAAATTAATTCTATAATATCTGCAACGATATTCTCTTGAGTCTCGATAACACTTGCGATCTGGCATTTTATTTTGACCATCCCCGTTCAAAATAAATAAAGTTCTTATCATTATACAAACGGTATAATTGACCCACTCCGACAAATACATTATGTACCTCCAGGCTGTAGAGGATTTACAAACCTTCAAACACACTAAAATGGGAACCAAAATTAAACAAAACGCAGCATCAGTATTTCACTTCTTCTCATTTGAAAAGACCATTGCACTTCCATGTGAAATAGTATTAAGTGATAAATCGCTGAACATCATTAAATGGGCCCTGGTTGAAAAAAAACACGATTCTAATGTCCAAATACAAAAAAAGGAGATCTTAGCTGCTCTTGAATATTTAAAAAAGGAAGGTAAGATCATTGAGGTTGGAACATCATGGAAAATAGCAGCAAACGACAACTGGGTAATGGACGACAGGAAATCCATGTTTTTAGGCCGTTTTCTTGAGTCTGTATTACCCATAAACCCAGAAAACAATATCTCATGGTATCATTATAAAAAACTAACAAGACTAACAAGATCTTACATTAAGAACTATATTTATACTGATTCCACCAAGACCTCTTTTACAACTGTTTGTGAACGTGTTATTACCTATCTGATTTATTCAGGAAATTTTTCGAAAGGAATGGAGCTTGTAAGGCAAGCAGAAAAAATGGCCAAAGCTATTCCCGACAACCTTCTTTTTACGGCTAACTTAACTGCACGCAAAGCTGAGATTCTCCGGAAAAAAGGCGAGAACCAGGCAGCCATAAGACTATTGGATCCTATCATCCGCGAAATGGAAAAAAACGCTACCCAATTCCAGCTGGAACTTGCGCAACTATATACCGAACTTGGATTAACATTACTTTATAATGACAACAATGAATTTTCCAGAGCCGAAAATTACTTGCAGCGCGCATTATATATTCGGCAAATACTTTTAGGAGAAGAACACATTTTAACCATAGCGGCCCATTTAAATATTGCCAATTACCACGTTCAGATGGGTATGGGTGCCAAAGCCATTGAATGCACAAAAGCTACCCTCCCCTATCTCGAACCATATAACAACCAGTACTATGTGGCTAATACCTATGATATATTAGGACTCGCCACCTTTTACACCAAAGACATTCCTAAAGCGATTGAGTATTGCGAGAAGGGATTGTTGATACGAAAACAAATCTTAAAAGAGAACCACACCTTAATGCTTGAGAGTTTGCATAACATGGGACAATTATTGTATTATGCCAATAAGCCTGGCGAAGCCATTCACTACTTCAACAAAACATATGCGGGCTTTAAGAAGGTATATTCTCCCGAACACCAAAATTATGTTATAACCGTTGGAGCCAATGCGATTTGCAATCTTTCTTTAAACAATATCGACCAAGCGGAATACATTGTTCTGAAAGAATTGGACAAGGTGAGCGCATATCCCCGCAACTCCTTTAATATGTACGAATCTGCCATAGAAAAACTCATCCTCTATTATCACACCTCCCGTAACAGAATGAAAGAGATGAAGTTTATTAAGGTGTACATTAAACTATTGCAAAATAGAAAGACCAAGTACGACTATAAATACAGGATTATGCTGCTGAGTTATGTTTTCCTGCTTAAATCGCAACAAAAATGCGATGGATACCTTTGGGCGAACAAAGAACTATCCAATTATTTCAACCACGAAATACAGGAATCGGTTAAATCAAAAAATATCAAAGCAGGGAAATATAATGATTATGCCATGTTATTTAAAAATAAGCTGAATGACTTTAGGCGCTCTGAGGACTGTTATAAAAAAGTAATGGAGCTGTACCCTACCTGTTCAACATATTTAAGCAACTATGCCCTATTACTTACCAGTATTAAAAAGCAGGACGACTTAGCGGAAGAACTATATCTGAAAGCCTTAAAATTAGATCAAACCAATAGTGTTCTTTATGGGAACTATGCCTTCTTTCTTCAAAATGTGAGAAAAAAATTTCAGATAGCGGAGGAATATTACCAGATTGCACAATCTATGGCGCCCTTGGACGCGGCCAACTTGGCCAACTATGCCTCACTCAAGCTAATACAAGGCCATTTTTCGCAAGCAAAAACATTGATATCAAAATCGCTTATGATAGGCATACCTTCTCCCAACCGACATACTGCCCGCCCCTTATTCTTGTCCATATTGATAAGCATGTTCAACCATGAAAATTATGATGACTTTTTAGGAAACATGAAGTATTTGTTCATTTACAATATTGATCATGTTTGTTGGGATAACAGGGAATTGATGTCATTTGCCGGTAAAATTCTTAATGGCAGCGAGTATCTATTTTTAGAAGCTATTTTCAATACGATTAACGATTATGTCTGCTTAGAAAAATTGCAAAGTTTTACACATTGGAACAAAGTGAAACCGAAACCATTTGTCAGTAATTATAGGTCATTTGAGGAATAAGAACATATCATTGTTCCTTGTTTTAAACATCCAGTTTTACAGATTAGAAACTGGATGTTTAATTTCCCTTGCAATCGATGCATTACAGGTTGTCTATTCTATCGATTTTCCTTCTTTTTTCTCCAATAGCTGATATAATCGGTTTGTGTAATAAACCCTATTGGGCCCTCGGTTATGCCACCTTCCAGATAAAAGTCGGATACGCGCACTTGAATGGAATTTTTTTTGCCCATTTCAATAACGCCTTCAGGCACCAAATAGCCTCTTAATTGTGTGTAGGCTTTTGTATATTCGCCCTGTCTGTTTCCGGGTTCAAGGAAACCGGTTTGGCCTATTTTAATTCCATTGATAAAAACTTCGTCCAAATCGTCAATCTTTCCCAGCAGCAATACCACCCTGTCGTTTTCGAAATTATCGTTTGCAACAAATGTTTTTTGATACCAGGCATATCCATCCAGGCGTTTATAACCTTGGTTTTCCCAGGTACCCGGAACGTAGATCTTACCCCACTCTTTGCCATCACCATTGTCATATCGCCACTCCAGATTATCTCCGGTTCTGAAATTCCATTCTCCCTGTAAGTTCAAAAATGGTTTTAAAGGTCTTTTTTCGGCCAACAACCTAACATTGCCCCTGTTTATCCCGCCCTCCATCTGGTCGTCGTACACTTTAACCGCAATTACATTATGCCCGCTAAAATAAATCAATTGTTCGGGTATGGCATATAACCTATGCGCGTTATATGCTGTGGTATAATATGGTGGGAACTTTCCTGAACCGCCTATCCTTTGTCCGTTAAAAAAAACTTCATCCACATCATCAATATACCCTAGCTCCAATACCAGCGATTCTTTCCGATATTCTTCGGGAATATTAATATCCTTGCGATACCAGGCATAACCATCGTAGCCATTAAAGCCTTGCATCTCCCAGGACGATGGGACACGTATGTCGTCCCATTCCGAATCGTCAAACGCCCTATCCTTCCAATCCGGTTTGTTTCCCAAAGAAAACTTCCACTTTCCCGACAGATGATCTAAGGTTTTGTAATCCTGGCCTTGTGAATACAGACCTAACGTACATAGACTCAAAAGCGATATAACCAGTTGTTTTTTAAACATATCAATCAAAAATATTATCTAAAAAATGTTCAAATATATTCTTACTCTTCTCGTACTCCGAAAAATAGTTATCGAACGCCTCAACCGACATTATTCCCACCGGCCCCTCGTAAATTCCCCCATCATACCTATCGTCCCACACTCTTATGGCCAGTACATTTTTACCACTGTTAAGTTTACTGCTTGGAATACGATAAGCTCTTAGGGTCTGATAGTCCTCCTTATCTGCAAAATAGGAGCCTCGTCTCATTTCGTCCACGGAACCAATTCTTTGGCCATTTAAATAGCTTATGTCCTTGTCGTCTATTCGCCCTAATACCACCACAACATCACCTCCCGAAGTCGATCTATCCCAATTAAATGTTTTCCGGTACCAGGCATATCCATTTAAAAAGCGATAACCTTGAGATTCCCATTTTCCGGGTACCCTCAAGACTTCCCAATTTCTATCGTCGTATGCGAAACCCTTGTAACTATCGTTATTTCCTGCTTTGAATTTCCAGTTACCCGAAAGATCTTTTAAAAAGTAACGGGCCGTTGCATCCTTATACAATCCTACGCTTCCCAGAATACCTCCTTCGTAATACAAATCATAGACACGAACCGCAATTAAATTGGCACCTGTCTGATTTATCAAACTTACCGGAATTTCATAGTGTCTTTCTTCGGAATAGGCAGAAACGGGATTGGGAAGAAAATTTCCGGTTTTCCCGATTAGTGTACCATTAAAATAAACCTCATCGGCATCGTCGATACGATTTAATTTTAATATAATTTTGTCCTTTGGGGAAACATCGGGGATTTCCACCTTTCTTTTATACCAGGCATAGCCATTATAGCCTTCGTAGCCCTGGCTCTCCCAACTGTTTTGGATATATATCTTGTCCCAGCCTGAAAAATCGTGCGAGGGCAAACGCCAACTCATATCATCCCCAACACTAAAATTCCATGACCCCTGCAACGATTCTATCTGCTGCAGTTGCTGAGCCAATATGCTCACCTGTGAACCCAAAAATAATAGTACGATTAAAAATATTCTCATTCGGTTATCCAATAAAAGTGTGTGAGGTTAATTATATCAATTGCTTACTTCCATATATTTGGTATTTGTTTTTGGTCATCCTATCTATTCCCTGTACACAAAAGTTAACGGAACCCGGAAACTTCGGTACTTACAAATTTCATCTGTCTTCACCTTGTTATTGTTAATTGTATCTTTTATCAATTTTCGTATTTCTTCAGTAGCTCCTTCAACATCCAAAACCACAATACAACAATCGTTACAAACTCTTAGCGTCACATATACCTTGGTTCTGTTTCCATTTTCGACAAACAAACTGATATCTTCATCCAGAAAAGAGCGACTAATATCTTTCTGAACATGTTTAACCATTTTTTTGATCGTTCCTTCTTTATCAACTTTTTCAGCCCGAACATTTCCAAATCCTGTGCAAAAAATCAATACCGCCAGTGTTAAAAATTTAATCGTTTTCATGATGATTAGTTTATGATGATTAATGACTGTTATTATTTACACTGTAAATGTATGCTGGCAATAACACTACTGTGTCACTGCCATGTCATACTTTGTAAAAAGATGTCATCAATTTGTCATCAAGAAGCTAATCGTCTGAATTTTTATATATTACAAAGATATATATTCAATTTCCCTTCGTATTACTTACTAACTTATAACCAATTCCGTGAACTGTTAGAATAATATGGGGACGATTGGGGTTATCTTCTATTTTGTTCCGCAATTTTAATATAAAGTTATCAATTGTACGGGTTGTTGGCTGAAAGTCGTAGCCCCAAATTGCATCCAACAGGTTATCGCGAGTGACGGTTCTGTTTTTATTTTGCCACAAATGGTTCAACACCTCATATTCTTTCATGCTCATTTTCACCTGATCGGTTCCTGCATAAGCCATGTAATTGGAAAAGTCTACTTTTAAATTCCCTATTTCAACCTGAGCGATATTACCTTTGTCCACTGGTGTTGAGGAACGTCGGATGACGGCTTTAATCCTTGCCGACAATTCCCTCAACGAGAAGGGTTTGGTGATATAATCATCCGCCCCAGACTCTAGGCCAATTACCTTGTCCAGCTCCTCTCCTTTGGCAGATAAAAATATAATAGGTGTTTGCACGTTACTTTTACGTGCCTTTTTACATACATCAAAGCCCGATAATTTCGGAAGCATTACATCCAGCAATACCAAATTATACTTTGAGGACAATATTTTACTTAGCCCATCCTCACCGTCCAGGGCAACATCAACTTCGTATCCTTCGAACTCAAGATTGTCTTTTAATCCCATAACCATATCCGGTTCGTCTTCAACTACAAGAATTTTTTCCATATTTAACTGTCCGTTAATCACTTGGACGAGCCAGAAGCAAACAAGGCTGACATGTCCGCGTTCGTTGAATTGATTATTCCTTTGCGATTGGCAGATAAATCCTAAAGCTGCTTCCTTTTCCCACTTCACTTTCTACGTTTATCTTGCCATGGTGCGCATCTACAATCTGTTTGACAATATTCAGGCCCAACCCGGATCCTTTGGCACGGAATGCTAAATTACCAATGGTTACCCGATAAAATTGTTTAAAAATAAGCTTCTGCTCTTTTCGCGGTATCCCTATTCCGGAATCCTTTACCTCTACCCATGCCATATCATCAGAAGTTCCGGTTGTTATCTCTACCCGCTTTTGCTCCATGCTATATTTTATAGCATTGTCTATCAGGTTCACCAAAGCTTCGTCTATGGCTTCCTTATCTCCCCACACATTTTTGAGCTTCCCTTCCTTAATTAATACGAATTCCACATTGTTTTGCCGGATGCTATATTTATATCTTTCAATTACAGCACTTACATTTTCGTTTAAATCAAAAAAATTAAAAACATACTTTCTTTTGCCACTCTCCATTTTCGAAAAGTTAAGAATATTATTCACAATTCCGGAAAGGCGTTGCGCCTCTCTGAAAATAACATGGTAACTTTTTTGAAGTTTTTCCGCTCCCTTTACACGGTTCAACTGTAAACTCTCGGCATACATACTGATGAGTGCAAGTGGTGTGCGAATTTCGTGGGATACATTGGATACAAAATCGGATTTTATTTTGGCCAACTGAAGTTGTTTCTGCACGTTTCTATAAGTTAATACCCCCCCGAGCAATAAAACGATATCCACAATGACCAAAATCATTAAATTGTTCCTGCTTCTTTTTTCGATGATAGCCTGAGGAGAATCTCCCAATGGTTTTAGATACAAGGAATAACTTGGCAGCTGCCAGAAAGTTTGGCTTATATCTTCTTCCTTAAAATCCACCTCTTTTTCGTTGGCATATAGCAACTTTTGTGTTTGTGAGTGCAACAAGCCAATGGCAACATCTTGCAGTGCAACAGACTGAATTCTGGGAGCCAGCACATCCAATATAAAACGCTCGGAATCGACCGCAATGACGCCTACAAGCTTTTCTCCATTCGCATTGGTCAACACAAACAACATCAAATGGGTTGACACCTTTTGCTTTGATTCAAAAACCAAAACTTTATGGTAATTGCTCTCCAGGTATACAAAAAGCCTCTTGATTTCTCCCATCTTATTTTTACATGAGTCAACCACTTCTTGCGTCAACTCGTCGGAGATATCTCCTACAACCGTATGGATTCCTTTTAAACTATCTTTGTCATATTTTTGAAAGATAAGCCCCCTTATCAATTGCTGTTGGTTTGATAATACCTTGAAATCCGATTCTTTAATTCGTCCCGGCACCTTAGCTTGATCGGCTACATCTGCCACCCAGCGATTCACCACATCATCGGCATACATATTAATGGAGAAAATAACAGAGGTAAGCTGTCTTTGATAGATTTCTTCAAAAGCTTCCTCTTGCTGGCTAATAGAGTTCAATTGAAAAAACGTGATCAAAAGCGATGGCATCACGATTAACAACAACACCCAAATCAACGGTTTTAGCAGCGAAAATTTCATGCGTTCAAATCTATTGGAGTATCCAGCCCTCGACTTCACCGGGTCGAAATATGGTGAATAAGGCAGTTTAAATGTAAGGATAATTTTAATAAAGAAAGAAACCTGCAAAACAAAACACCATCTTATCAAATGAATGAAAGATGGTGTTTAGGTAGTCTTTGCAAGAAAATACCAAGATTTCGCTACGTCCGTTTCTGAAAGAATCATGAACGATTCGTAAAAAGCTGCCTATCCGGCATTTGATTCTATGGACAACATGCGCTCCAGTCGTTCTATTTGCTTGTTTTTATTTACTTCGCGTAGGTTTTGGGCAGTATCGGTATAATATTGATGCTTGCGAATAAAGGTGAGCTGTTTTTGATTCCACTCGTTAAAAGAGCCAATCATATTGCGCACTTTCAGCTCTTCGTACAACATATTGGATACCGGGATAAAGTCCGTTCGTCCAAGATAATCCAGATCAGAATCGCAAATCACCTTCTGTAAAATATTTTGAGGTTCGGGAGGAAATTTAGTGGCCATTATCAAGCCGCAAACAGTATCCATCATATCGTCGGGGAAGTTGTATTTGCTCAGCATTTTTTTGGCAATCACCGTACTGTGAAACTCATGGTCATCGTAACTGATCACATGACCTGAATCGTGAAACAAGGCAGCCAGCTTTACGATTAAAATTTCTTCTTCGTTAAGTCCTTCGGCCCATCCAATCAGTTCTACCTCCGTAACAACGTCGATGGTATGTTTGATGTTATGATAATAAAGTTTTTCCGGCAAGTTTTGCTCCATCATATCCAGCACTTCTTCCTGGATATCCAGGAACTGGATCAACGAATACTTGACATCGAAATCATTGTTTTTCCGGCCTTTGTGTTCCGGATCTTCCAGCTGGGGCAATAAACCTGCAACATGGTACAAGTCCATCAGTCCTTTATATTTGACCGGCATATCGCCTGACAATTCGCAAGTGAAAAATTCCTTTACCAATTCATACGTCATGGCGGAAATATTAACCATGTTGGGCGAGCTTGCCTTACCCAGCCGGCTTGTAAAATTAACTGCGTCGCCCGCCAATCTGTAAGGTGTCGATTTCCGTCCGGTGGGTTCCGCCAAAACAGGCCCTGTATGTATACCAATGTTTAACCCCCAAAAAGCCGTGTTATTTTCTCCACCGTTAATTTCAACGGCAGCCTGTCGCATTTCAAACGCAGCTAGAATAACATCTATGGGGTTGGTTCTGTTTTCTTCCAACATACCCCCTCCATAGATGAAAATATCACCAACGGTCTTTATTTTTAATATGTTGTATCTTTTGGCAATCGTATCCATCGTTAATTGAAGTTCATCCAACTTATCCATTAGATGCTCTGCATTTGGGTGACCGCTTAACTTATCAAATCCTTCGATGGAAGCATAAAGCAAGGAGGCCCTTTTAAAGCGATGTATTTTTTTACGGGGTGTTTTTTTCTCTTCATCCTCAAACGAGAAATTGGAAAGTAAGCTAAGATACTTATCGTTTTGTTTTTGAATAAAATTGTATCTGCCAACAATTTCGTTCATTTCGCGGTTAAGCTCTTTGTTTCTGTTGGCAAGTTTAGATATCCTGCTTATGTATAACTCTATATTGTCCATATACACTTAGTTCTGTCTACTTTTATATGCAGCGTAACATAGTTTACGGACTTGAATAAAAATAGTTTACACCAGTATACTATTTTTGTGTTAAATAACTGTTTTAATATTTGAACACCTTAATTTTGTTGACCAAACTAAGATCGAGCTATTTCAATTTTTTAAAGCAGTGTTAATTTTAAAAACATCAAGATTCATCCGTTTAATAAATCTTTAATTTTCACAAGTCTACTTTCGATTGATTCACTGGCATCCACCCAATGTATTTCAAATCCGCTCCGTTCCATTTTCCTAAACCATGTCATTTGGCGCTTAGCAAATTGGTGTATGGCAATGTTCAGCCGCTCAAACATGTGCTCAAAGGATATTTCACCAATAACATATTGCGTCAAATATTTGTATTCCAAGCCATAATATAATAAATCTTCGGCATTTACACCAGAATCCAATAGTTTTTTTACCTCATCTACCATACCTTCGTCCAACCTTGACCTCAACCGTTCGGTAATCTTTTCCCGTCTCAATTCCCGGTCAATATTAACCCCAATTATCAATGGGCGCAGTTCTGGTAACTCCACTTCTATTTCGGGATGGTTTTGATAGTAGGTTTCTATTTCGATGGCCCTGACGGCTCTTTTCTTTGTGTCTACTTCTGTTTTGTTATGCAGGCGCTTCATAGACGACAATATACTGGTCAGTTCCGCCAAGGATTTATCTTCCAATCCCTTGCGCAAATTTGGATTTGAAGGTACTTGTATCATTTTAAAACCACTTAATACGGCTTCGATGTACATGCCCGTTCCACCGCACATTATCGGAAACCTGCCTCTATTTCGAATATCTTCAAATGCTTTAAAAAAGTCTCTTTGATACTCGTAAACATTGTACTTATGACCGGCATCGGCAATATCTATCAAATGATAGGGTACTTGATGTCCCTCTACCACGTAATCTTCCAGATCTTTTCCCGTACCCAAATCCATTTTTCGATAAACTTGTCGTGAATCGGCACTAATAATTTCCCCCTTTAATTGATGCGCCAACGGCACTGCCAAAGCGGTCTTTCCACTGGCTGTTGGCCCCAATACCACTATTAAATTATATTTATTGGAATTAATCATAAACTAATTGACTCGATTTTTTTACTTTTACCCTGCAAAGCTAATTAATTTAGTGCGTATTATTTTAATGCACTTAGGTTTAAAACAGGGAAATCATGGAGGCAACAAAAAAGCAGGAAAGCCTAACTGAAAAATATAAAAGTTTATTTGTAAGGACTAAAAATCTGATTGTTTCCCCTAAGCAAGAATGGAAAGCAATCCACAATGAGACGTCTGACGTAAATATAATTTTAAGCAATTATGTATTGCCTTATATGGCTGTACTATCGTTAATTACTTTTGTGAGTTACATTGGATCGCATCAAGGATACCCTTTTGAAACGGCCCTAAAAAGAGCATTGTCGCAGTTTGCCTCTTTCTTTTTTGGGCTATACATCTCGTATTTTATTGTACTTAAGATTATCCCCAAATTCACCGTAAGAACTTATCACAAAAACCTGAAACTGCTTGCCTTTAAAATTGCAGCTTACAATTCCATTATTTTATACCTGATTGTAATAGCAACTGCCTTAATCCCCCAGATATACTTTTTGCAAATCATCGGAATTTATACCGCGTATTTGGTTTGGATAGCCACCCATGGCATAGGTAAATTTGAATCGCATGACTTACGCGTCGTTTTTACGGTTATAGTAAGCCTGCTTCTTATGTTTGTACCATACTTTATTTCGGTAATTTTTATAGAAACTGTTGCTTTATATTAAGGACATCCGGTAACATTTCCATCATTTTACCACATATCTATTTCAACCATCATGTCAAAACAAAATAAAATTAACATACGTAACAAAAAAGCCTATTTCGACTACGATATTTTGGAAAAATACGTGGCCGGTGTTCAATTATCGGGCACCGAAATTAAATCCTTACGGTTGGGAAAAGCCAGCCTGGTTGAGGCATACTGTTACTTTATAAAAAACGAACTTTGGGTAAAAGGCTTTAATATTGCCGAGTATTTTTTTGGCACCTATAACAACCACATGCCGTTGCGCGAAAGAAAGCTTTTATTGCACAAAAAAGAACTCCGTAAACTGGACAGAAAAACAAAAGAATCCGGACTTACCATCATCCCACTTCAAGTGTTTATTACTGAAAAAGGATGGGCCAAATTAGAAATTGGGCTTGCCAAGGGAAAGAAAAGTCACGACAAAAGAGAAACACTCAAGACCAAAGATGCCAAGCGGGAAATGGATCGCATTAAAAAAAGTCACTAATTCTTTTACACCACACGCAACCTTTACATACTTCATCCATCTTCCCTAAAAACTTTATCTTCATATATGTTTTGAGCGAATGCCGCAAAGCTTTAACTTAGTATCAATGAGGATAATTAAACAAGCGTGGAGAACCTAATTGAAATTATAAAACAATGCCAGAAAAACAGTGCTCAAGCGCAGAAAAATCTATACGAGAACTTTTCGCCTTGGCTGTTTGGTGTCTGTATACAATATTGTAAAGACAGAACAGAGGCAGAGGATAATTTGCAGGAAGGTTTTATAAAAATATTTAATAACATACATAAGTTCAGATTTGAGGGATCATTTGAAGGGTGGATGCGGAGAATAATGGTAAACACGATCATTGAATCGTTTCGAAAGAAAAATCTCGTTTATCTGGTAGATTCCATAGAGGAGTTCCAGATAGAAGATGAAGAAGTAACCGCTGAAATCCCAAAACATTCGACAAAAGAACTGCTTGAGTTAATAGAATCTTTACCGCCTAAATACAAACTTGTTTTTAACCTGTACGCTCTCGAGGGACTATCACACCAGGAAATTTCAGATGCACTGGGAATATCGGTGGGCACCTCCAAGTCGAATTTATCCAGGGCCAGAAAAATACTAAAGCAAAAACTGGCTGAAAAAACGAATAAAAAATCGCAAACAGCTTGAAACAAAAGATGAATAAGAATAAAAATATCGATCATATATTCAAAGATGGACTTGCCCACTTCTCGGAAGTTCCGCCTGCTCATGTGTGGAATGCTGTTCAGGGAGGTGCTCAAGGCGTCGGACAAAATAAAAAAGCCATCATTTTCTGGAGGAGTGTAGCTGCTGCCGTAATCATAGGCCTACTGTTTTTAGGCGGCTTGTTCTGGAATAACCGAATCGATAACAAAGCAATGGTTACCGATAACGCCATTCCTGCAAAAGGAACAGACACTAAAAAAGCCAACGAAGATACTGACAATATGATTTTAAAGGATTCTTCCGACGAAGAATCCCATGAGGAGAAATACATGGATACGGAGTCAAACTATTCTCCGAATCCACCAATAGTGGCTTTTAAAAACAACAAGCAAGCTGTACACCCCGAAGGAAAAACCGGTACCGAAAATGTTTCGACAGGCTTTTCGGAAAGGATGGTAAATAATGAACAAATTAACTCATCTACCGGTGTAACCGATGGGATGGCAACAAGCCCGCATGCCGTGCCTATTTCTAAAATAGAACCCGGCGCTAATATACAATTAGCCAACGCATTACCTGTTGATGCGACTCAACTTTTTAATACCCAAAACCAAAATACGATTATTGATCTGGAAACGCAAGCCGCCAACAATCTGCTTATAGCGATTAACAATCCATTGGACAACCCGGAAGAAAATAAAAAAAGAACTTTGCAGTTTGCCATAGGGGGTCAATTTTCGCCAAGCTATTCATACCGGGAAACCGGGTCATCCGGAAATGCTAACTCAACAGCAGCGAACGAGGACGGGATAATGTCGTATACAGGCGGCATAAACCTAAACATTAAAACCAGAAAAAGATGGGGAATAGAAACCGGTATTTTTTATGCACAGGTAGGGCAAAAATTTAGCAATCCGCTTATTGGGCGATCTGATAAAATGCTGTACAGCGCCTCCCCAGCCGCAGGGATTAGAAGCAGGGAAGCCAATTTGAAGAATTCCATGGGTAATATTAAACTTCAAAGCTCCGCCCAACAGGATTTAATTCAGGAAGTAGCCACATCCAGCGCCAATATACAACTCAATACCCGAAGCGATGCCACCTTTACGGCTAACGAACTGGAAATAATAAAAATACAACAGGAGTTGGATTACATAGAAATCCCTTTCCTTTTACGATACGACTTACTTAATAAGTCTGTTGGCATTTCAATATCGGGCGGTATGAGCACCAACTTTTTGATAGGAAACGGAGCGTACAAAATAGAAAACAATTCCAAAGACAAAATCGGTGAAATGGAGCATATAAGTGAGATTAACTATACCGCCATCTTTGGTCTCGGACTGCGAACACCCATATTAAAATCTTTAGACTTTAACTTTGAACCCAGAATAAGGTATTTCATGAACTCCGTTACGGAACAAGGAGGTAGTTACAAACCATACTCGATTGGGGTTTATACTGGTGTAAGCTACACTTTCTAACAATTCATTTGGTGCCTTCACCACCTCTCGATTCTTATTAAGCATGCTATCTTCACAATATCATATCGCTAGGTTCATCCCCATACCTTTATTTGAACCCGCCATATGCATTAGAAATCCTGTTACGCAATTAAACTGCTTCAAAGCAAGGCGTTTCAATGAATTGCTTCAACTCACCAGAACGGTGCTCCCGAAAGTAATCGGGACAAGTTATGCCTCGTTTCAGTAAATCCTTGTTTTATTGCACTTTCAATGTTCACGACGAAGTTCTAATGCATAATCCGGGTTTAATGAGACTGGCACCTGAATCCTCACAGCGAAAAGCCAACAAATACCAAATATCTTTCCGCAACCAATTCCGAGGAGTCAGCATCGATCTATGCCTGGGGATAACATAGCATTTATAGCCTTTAGGTGGACTTATTTGTTTTGGTATAATGGCGATAGTTTGTTCCGAGGATTTTCGGTAAAAGAATGACTGTACATGTTACATGTAAAATATTAAGACTCGCATCTTTAATAGTAAAATTACAATGCCTTATAAATTTCACTTACCGAATTTAACCCCGATACTCTTCCATCTTTTGGCAGAGCATGGGGTCCGGGTGATAAAAACAAAAAGGACCTTACCTCAGTAAAGCCCCCGTTTGTATCAACTGCTGCCATAAGGCAGATAGCATTGTATTCCTGTTAATAGACCACCACCTTTTCCTGATAAGAGGATTTATCAACACTTACCCTGATAATATACATCCCCTGAACGGCAGGCATATCAAATTCAGTTTCGGTTGAATGCAACTCGTGTTGCGCCATCAACTGACCAGCGAGGTTATAGACCTGAATTAACCGGTCTTTACCCCTTAAAACCTCTTCGGTTACCTTTACAAATGCCTTTTGGTTGACCGCATAAATTATTACATTGCTCTTAGAAACTTCAGGTTCATTTTCCGCTACATCTGTTGTCACACCTGATAACTCAGTACGGATAACAAAACGGTCGTCAGAATGGGCTGCAGTTGGTGCAAAGGTGTAACTACCTTGCTCTCTTAAGTTAATGGTTACTCCTGCGTCCAGGTCCTCTAAATAAATATCAACATTTGAATTAAAGCCTGACAAATCGCCTACCTGAATGGTAAATTCGGACATACCTGACTCTGCCACCTTGTAACCAAGAGGAATAATCTCGCTATCAAAATTAAGCGGCATAGAGTTAATGACCGCATACCTGTCGTCTTTAACCGTATATAGGTTTCCGGCAGAACCGCCAACCATCCTTTTTTGGGAGTCATAAACTGTAAAATCATAAGCCCCATACGCTTTAAATGAAATGACTGCTTCATTGTCCGTGTTATTATTTAACAAACGGAGTCGAATCACATCTGTTTCAACCGAACCAGCACTTTTAAGCGTAACAGAAGGCTGATGCTGGAGAGCGGATTTTTTTAAAGTAATACTTCCATTGCCACCAGCACCGATCTTGATCCAAAAAGATTGTCCGGGAGCAATATGCCTTAAACCTCCACCCGAAACAGTTCCGTCTGCCAGGTTACAGGTTGCATAATCCGTTCCCGCCCAAATATAGGTGGAATAATAAGATGGGTCCAGGTTTGTAAAGGCGTGGTCGATACTTAAAATATCAATAAATGCAGGGTAAGGATTTGCCACCAGGTACCATCCTTCGTCCAAATTGGAAATTGTATATTCCGCCTCATTGTTTAAGGTTCCCGAATAAGATAAATTGCCCGGATAACCATCCCTGACACCAAAGGCATAACCATCCAATGGCTCCGTAAAATTATAGGTAGTACCGTTTAATTTTGCAAAACTGGCCCCAACATAATTATAGAGGAAATATCCGTTTTGTACTTCGTTCCCATCATCATCACTTAGTTTCAATCCGGATGATGGCATTGCCGAAAGACCGATATACCACCATTTAGAATCACTTATGCCGTTCCATTTAACGGTTGCTTCTCCGGCTCCCAGCACTTCCCCTTTTACAATGATTGGTGTGGGATTATCTGCTGTATTATTAATAACCAAATCTCCATTAATGGTAAGGTTACCGTTAATCGTTAACTGGCAACCACCTCCAATAGTTAATGTTGCATTTTCATTAATGGTTAAATTACCTACCATAATTGACCCACCGTTAATAACCGGCGATGACCCGGCATTAGCAACAACCACAATATCGAATGCTTTGGGTTCATCTGATAATGACCAATTCGCACCTGTGGTCCATGCCTCAGAAGTATCACCATTCCAGGTATTAGTTTTTGCTACTGATATTATCTCCTCCATCAAATCATCTACTAAAAACAGAAGACCTGAATCATCTCCACCGAGATCACTAATCAAATCATCCCCTGTTTTAATATCATCTAATGATAGATCGTTACTATCAACCCCTATAATCAAAGGATTTTCGTCGTTAATAGCATATATATCAGCATTTGCCGACACATCCGTTTTATTCCCATACACTGCTACCTCTCCTGTTATTATAATATTAGCATCAGACAACATATCTACATTAGCTAGTGTAAGATCACCCAAAACAATTACATTTCCCGATAAATATGACTCATTACCAGATGCAATTTCCCGCAAGCTCCCTTGAATGACTAATGTTCCTCCAGCCTCAACTACCAGTTTCTTCTGAAAGTATACATCCCCGGTAACCGTTAATCTACCTCCATTTTTAACGGTAACGTTATCCCCTTGAACCTGAGAAGGTGCCTTTACTATATCGTCTCCATCATTAACAGTTATTGATCCTGCAAATATGCTGACGCTCAAAGTGCACAACAACAGTAAAGTATTTATTTTTTTCATATGCTTAATTATAAAACTCAAGTCTAATTTCCTATTGTGCTCTTAAACGAAAGCATAGCTTTAAAGGTTTCGAATTTTAAAGTCGCATTGACGAATGTATGTTATTACTACATAAACAGCTCATTTTTTATCGTATTTGACTTCATACCTCTGATATTATCCAGTCATCAACACGCACTGTCCATCCATAAACATAACTAGTGTTGTATTATATCATGCTAGTGCAAGTCAAATTTTATTTTGAATTTCCTGTTCAGTGTTTTATGTATCGCTATTGGTCAGGATCATTATTTGAACATCCCTACTTTATGTTTACTTAACTTATTTCCACTCTTTACTCTGACCATATAAATGCCATTTGCATCGGGCAATTCAATGGTCGTACGTAGTTTATTTGGCTCAACTTGATTGACTAACTGCCCGGACACATTAAACACCTGTATGCTTCGGTGGTTTTCTCTTAATAAATCCTCTGTTACCAATACGATCAGCTCTTGCGCAATAGAAAAAACAGTAATATCCGATGATGCATCTTCTTTTATTACATCCGTTGTTACACCTGATAACTCGGTACGAATAACAAAACGGTCGTCAGAATGGGCAACAGTTGGTGTAAAGATGTAACTACCTTGCTCTCTTAAGTTAATCGTAATATCTTCCTCTTTGTCCTCTAAATAAATATCAACATTTGAATTAAAGCCTGCCAAATCGCCTACCTGAATGGTAAATTCGGCCATACCTGACTCTGCCACCTTATAACCAAGAGGAATAATCTCGCTATCAAAATTAAGCGGCATAGAGTTAATGACCGCATACCTGTCGTCTTTAACCGTATATAGGTTTCCGGCAGCACCGCCAACCATCCTTTTTTGGGAGTCATAAACTGTAAAATCATAAGCCCCATACGCTTTAAATGCAATAACTGCTTCATTGTCCGTGTTATTATTTAACAAACGGAGTCGAATCACATCTGTTTCAACCGAACCAGCGCTTTTAAGCGTAACAGAAGGCTGATGCTCCAGCGCCGATTTGCTTAAGGTAATGCTTCCATTGCCACCAGCACCGATCTTGACCCAAAAAGATTGTCCGGGAGGAATAAATCTTGAACCTCCACCGGAAACACCTCCGTCTGCCAGGTTACAGGTTGCATAATCCGTTCCCGCCCAAATATAGGTGGAATAATAAGATGGGTCCAGGTTTGTAAAAGTGTTATCGGCACTTAAAATATCAATAAATGCAGGGTAAGGATTTGCCACCAGGTACCATCCTTCGTCCAAATTGGAAATTGTATATTCCGCCTCATTGTTTAACGTTCCCGAATAAGATAAATTGCCCGGATAACCATTCCTGACACCAAAGGCATAACCATCCAATGGCTCCGTAAAATTATGGCTAGCACCGTTTAATTTTGCAAAACTGGCCCCAACATAATTATAAAGGAAATATCCATCCTGTAAGTCATCATCATCATCATCATCATCATCATCATCATCATTGCACAGTTTCAATCCGGATGAAGGCATTGCCGAAAGACCGATATACCACCATTTAGAATCACTTATGCCGTTCCATTTAACGGTTGCTTCTCCGGCTCCCGGCACATCCCCTTTTACCAGAATAGACGATGGTTTATTTGTGGTATTTTCAATTATAAATTTAGCACCTGATTCAATCACCAAATCCCCATTAAGGGTTAACTGGCTTCCTGCTTCAAAAATAAGCTTGCCTCCTGCTTTAACTGTAATATCATTAACCCCACCTAGGGCCCAAGCTCCGCTGCATGTGATTGTATGACCATGCTGGATCACATAATTTTGATTGTCAGTTGCGAAATCTAAAGGTTCACTTCCTGAGCCATCCGTTTCTGAACGCCAATTTAAGACGTTAGAGTGATTACCCGTTGCACATGAATAATAGGTTTTTTTCACTATCCCTATATCTTCAATAATATTATTAAGAATTGTATTGCCTTCTGCAATTTGTTCCAGTTGTTCCTGTCCGCGAACGTCATTATCAATATTATTACCTGAGGCATCACTTGTGCTGCCAATCACATAAATTTCCGCGCCACCTTCATAAGTTGTTTCACCCTTATTTTCAATTACTAAATCCCCGCCAACCACCATTGTGGATTCTTTTAAAATCTTAAAATCAGTAATATTCACATGGCCCGCTACAACCACGGTTCCTTTAATTTCATGTACCCCAAAACCAGAGTTATTCAAATCCAAATCGCCATGTACAATAAGAGTTCCACCCTCCTCTAATTTTACATATTTCGCTATCATGCTCCCAAACACTTCAACATAAGCTCCTGATTTTATTGCCAACAACTTTGTAGCTTCAAAATCTTTGGCTACAGTTAATTTCCCTTCCACGGTTCCCTCCTTATTAGAAGTCAAATCACCCGCAGCATCTACGGTTTTTCCTGATTTTATTTCCCAATCCTTTTTAAGTGTGGTCGGATCTGCTAAACTGCCGGTAATCTCATCACCCGCCTTAACGCCACTTATCCCTGCGAATAATATTAACAGAACTAATACAAAAATCTTTTTCATAAATCAATAAATTACATACGATACAAGCCAGATTCTACAAGAACATCCATACAAAAAACAACCTCTGTTAGAAGCTATATTTTTTTTGTTTAAGATGTTTTTAAATACCCCAACACTCATTTGTACGTAACTATAGATTTTTGTTACACTCCAAAGGCAGAAAAATAGATTTTTTCAACAACAAGTATTTTCCATCCCACAAAAATCTTAACATCTGCGTTAATATACTCAGTTATACTGTGATTAGTTTTTGTCATGGCAAAAACCATAAATCCTTTACCAAACCACCCATGTCCGGTAAATTATTGCGTTAAGCGAAGGCAGTGACAAGCTTGCTTGGCAATGCTGAGCGGAGCAATAATCATAAAATAATTATTGCGTTAAGCGAAGGCAGTGACAAGCTTGCTTGGCAATGCTGAGCGGAGCAATGATCATAAAATAATTATTGCGTTAAGCGAAGGCAGTGACAAGCTTGCTTGGCAATGCTGAGCGGAGCAATAATCATAAAATAATTATTGCGTTAAGCGAAGGCTGTGACAAGCTTGCTTGGCAATGCTGAGCGGAGCAATAATCATAAAATAATTATTGCGTTAAGCGAAGGCTGTGACAAGC
>NZ_JBQTGI010000008.1:0-204529 GCF_052400645.1 Saccharicrinis sp. GN24d3 | reverse complement strand
TGCTTGCTTGGCAATGCTGAGCGGAGCAATGATCAAATAGTAATATTTATTGCCGGCTTTTGAAGATACCTGACAAAACCCGCCATATGCATTGGAAATCCTGATACCCAATTAAGCTACTTCAAAACAAGTCGTTTTACTGAGTTGCTTCAATCACCGGAGCGGCACCATGCTTCGTTTCTGCAACGCCTTGTTTTAGGTTATTCAAATGCTCATTACGTGCTTCTAATACAGAATCCGGGTACATTAAACAAGGGTTTCACTTAGTTGGAAACATTGGGCTAATCTTTTCCTACAGATCTCATCATTTCGTAAAACGCCCCTTTTCGTTTTATTAATTCTTCGGGGCTTCCTTCTTCAGCTACGCCATAATCGTTTAATACAATTATCCTGTCCGCAATATGAATCGTTGACATGCGATGACTCACTATAATTGCTGTGCGTCCTTCTGTAATAGCTTTAAAGTTTTCGATCAGTTTTGCCTCGGTAAATGCATCCAGCGAACTGGTAGGCTCGTCGAGTATCACCAACTGTGCATCATTAAAAAACGATCGGGATAAGGCTATCCGTTGCCACTCTCCCACACTTAACATTTCACTGTCTTTAAACAACGTACCCAACTGCGTTTCATATCCTTTGGGAAGATCCGTTATTAATTGATGCACACCTGATTTCCGGGCACTTAAAACAACCTCCTTGTCATCCGGTGATTTTGCAATATTCCCTATCCAGATATTTTCCCTGGCACTCACATTATATAACATAAAGTCCTGAAAGACGGCACTTATATTTTCGGCAATAGAATCCCGGGTAATATCTGACATGGATATGTCATCCATTAAAATATTGCCGCTATCCGGCTGATAAAGTCCGCAAAGCAATTTAACCAAAGTAGATTTCCCCGCCCCATTGGCACCGACCAAGGCTATTGTTTCGCCTTTCTTTATTTTTAAACTAAGATTTTTAAATACATGTCTGGAACTATTGGGATATTTAAAACTTACCTCC
Source organism: Saccharicrinis sp. GN24d3 (assembly GCF_052400645.1). Lineage (NCBI taxonomy): Bacteria > Pseudomonadati > Bacteroidota > Bacteroidia > Marinilabiliales > Marinilabiliaceae > Saccharicrinis > Saccharicrinis sp. GN24d3. The sequence goes on along the minus strand of NZ_JBQTGI010000008.1, from coordinate 203,521 downwards.
TGAATCGTGATACCTTCTTTCATTGGCTTTGGAAACAAAGCTGCTTTGTCGTGTTTATTGGGGATGACTTCATAATCCACAAACTCAAACAGGTTTTTTACGAATAAGCCATCTTCATAAAGTCCGGATATCTGTCCCAGAAAATCCTGCAAAAAACTATATCCCCTATACAATGCCAGAAAATACATGACCATCTCTCCTTGTGAAATGTTTCCATCAATGGCCTCCACAGAAATATATCCAAACACAATTATTAATGCAACCGCAGTAATTAACTGCAAAACCAATTCGTACCAGGTTTTCAACTTTAACAAATTAAACTGTTTGGAACGAAGTTCTACTTTACCCTTTTCGTACTTTTTTTTAAACAGCCGTGACAAATTAAATACCCTGAGCTCCTTTGCGAATTCTTTACCTGTAAGCAGTCGGTTGTAATAATTAACATATCGCTCTTCTTGGGTATGCTCCCTTTTGAACGAAAATATTTTGTGGGAAAATTTTAACCGGATCATAACCACGGGAACCGCCACTACCACCAATCCGAATAACATCAACCAATGTAAACCGGCTAACAAACCTGCTATCAACAATAATGTTATAGCATTCTGAATTAAATGAATGAATCCGTAATATATTCTTGATGGCCTATAGGTCGCTTCATTAATGGCTCTATAGTACACATTCTGAAAGTTATAATCATCATAATTAACAAAATCAAGATTCACGGTTCTATGATGAATCAAATCCTGTACGGCATCATTGATAAAATAAGAATGTTTTTCCCTCACAATCCCTGCTACTGAATTCAAAACAGCGTTTAACATAAATACACCGCCCGCAAAAATTAACACCTGTAATACAGATACGAAGGCCTCCTCTTTATTTCCCGCAGACACCACTCCTCCAATCTTATCTACCAACCGTTGAATAATAAAGATCAATAGGAGCGGGACTATTCCCTTAAGCAGCACAACTAGCGCGTTAACAACAGTCCACTTGCGAGAACTCTGCCAGATTAATAATAAGGATCGTACAATATTACTTCTTTTAACTTTCATATTACAGGCACTAACATACTCATTATTTGCGGTATTTTTCTACAAAAAATAAAACGGGCACTATCCTTTAGGTTTGTTTTGAATCCTTCATTTTGCACCAAATTCTTGCCATATAAAAAAATACATACCCCAGCACAGGCGATAACAAGCTAAGGGCTTTTTTCACAAAACGTTGGTTACTCCACTTAATTTCTTGATTATTTCGATAGTGATTTACGGCAACGGCGATAACCTCTTTCGCGTTAACGATCGCATCTCTCTTAATAAGGCCATCTCCCTTGGCGATGACGATTCCTTGATCCTGTTTTAATTTAATGAGCCTGTGAGCCACCAATTTATTGCCCGAACCAAAAACAATCATATCACCTACAGACAGTTTACTTTCAGTGGCTTTAACAACCCTGATCACGTCGCCGGGTAAAAAAAAAGGAAACATACTCAACCCAAACACGGGTACATCCACACTCAACTCGGCATCGAGCATTGATCTCAAAGTCTTGGAAAATATGATTTTATCCTTTACTTTTTTATCCATCTTAATCCATTTCCCTGATCATCTCCACTATATCCTGATCCGGTTTAAAACCAACTTCATAAACGTCAACCAAGTTAATGGTTTGTTCCACAATTTCAAGATGTCGTTGCACCATTTCTTTCTGGTAGAACTGCTGAATAAAGTTACCCAGCACCCTGGAGTATGCAGCAACCCCTTTTAATGGTGTAATGTAATTGTGTAGTGATTGCTTTAAAAGAAAAATCTTTTTAAGCTCTCCTCGTAAAGGGCGCTGCGCATAGTACGGCATGGGATTATTATATACCATAATCCTTCCATCGATGCGTCGAATAACCAACCTGTCATCGTTTAATACTGCAGCTCCCGATTCTTTCCATAGCCTTGCCATGGTAGATTTACCAATACCCGAGACCCCCGTAAACAAATATGCTTCGTTTTTATCCAATACACCGGAAGCATGTATCAGCAATCCGTTTTTCCAATGCGTAAGATACAAGAGGATGAGCGATCCCAAAGGGTGAATCAAGGGATCTACAGAAACAACATCAGCTGAAAGGTTATGCAAAACCAGTTCTACGCCGACAATAGTTGAGTTTTTTGAAACTTTGGCCAGAATAGATAAAATATCCGCATGATCAACAAAATTAACCCGAATATAAATGGCTTGATCCCGCATTAAAACTTCCCAATTGTAATTCAGAAGTTCATTATGCCCGGGCTGCCCCGTAAAAACCACAGTAGCATCCTCCAAAGTATGCTCATCAACCGTTGAATAATTAAAGATATAATCCGGCTTGGTACATTTACTGCATACAAAATGTTTTACCTGCCCTTGAGCGTCAAGACGAATCTTTTCCGAATATGATTTAAATTCCAGAATCATATCGGATATGCTTAACTGAAAGCTTTCACCAGTTAAATCCATACGCCAGGGTTAGTTGGAATAATCTGGGGCACTACTTCCAAAGGGGTTACTCACGGCTGAGGGTGCCGTAGATTTCAACGGCGAAGGTGAAGATGTAGGATTTACGCCAGATGGGGGTCCAGTTGGTCCTCCACCTTCAGATACCATCATCAATGATATCTCGTGGTCAACATCAATTATCTCCAGTTGAGGCTTCGAGTATATTTTTTTTTCTGTGAATTCCCTTTCCATCAAAATATAATTTTATTCCCAACTATTGTTTTGTGAATAAAACCCCGTTATTAACCATATCGGTAATAAAATGCTTAATATCGTTTAAAGCAACCTCTTCGGCTACTTCATAGTTTTTAATTAATGCTGATCTTAAATCCGCTATCGATTTTACACCATCAATATGGTCATAAATGAAGGAGGCAACCTCATTTAAATTGTACACCTTGTTCATATTGGCCACATTATCAGTCAACGGAACCAATACCTTTTCGTCACCAATGGCTTTTTCCACAAAACCATCGTTTTTAGCATAAACAAGTGTTACATCCATACATTTTCAGATTCCGGAACAAAAGTAAAAAAAATTCCAATGATCCATTGCACCCTATTCTTTTCATTAAAAAGTTTTGACAAAGTACACAATGTAAATTGCCAATAATGATTTCTTTAACATTAAAACACCACGCGCGAAAAAGGAGTCGTATCATGCGTAACAAACTCCTTAGCCAGAAATTTGTAATAACCTGTAATAGCAACCATAGCAGCATTGTCGGTGGTATACGCAAACTTAGGTATAAAGGTTTCCCATTTCTTCTTCTTTGCCAGCATTTCCAGTCCGTTACGTAATCCAGAATTGGCCGAGACCCCCCCTGCCAATGCAATTTGACTGATTTTCAGATCACTGGCAGCTTTCACTAGTTTATTTAAAAGTATGTCAACAATGGTGCTTTGCAACGAAGCACAAAGGTCATTTTTGTTCTCCTCTATGAAGTCTGGATTTACTTTAACCTGATCCCTTAAAAAATATAGGAAAGATGTTTTCAGTCCGCTAAAACTGTAATCGTAGGCTTTAATATTTGGCTTGGCGAAGCTAAAGGCTTCAGGATTGCCTTCCTTTGCTAGTTTGTCTATCCATGGCCCCCCGGGATAAGGCAGCCCCATCACCTTGGCACATTTGTCAAAAGCCTCCCCTGCCGCATCGTCGATGGTTTGCCCAACCACTTCCATATGCATGTAATCTTTTACCAATACTATTTGGCTATTGCCTCCCGACACCAACAAACACAGAAAAGGAAAGTCAGGATGATTCGATTCCTGATCAGGTTCTTTGATAAAATGGGCCAATACATGCGCGTGCAGATGGTTGACATCTAGCAATGGAATATTGTTCGCCAGTGCAAAACCCTTGGCAAAAGAAGTTCCTACCAGGAGCGAGCCCATCAATCCCGGCCCCCTGGTAAATGCTACGGCATTTATATCGGCAACTTTAACCCCTGCTTCCTTTAATGCTTTATCAACTACGGGTATAATATTTTGCTGATGCGCCCTTGAAGCCAATTCAGGGACCACCCCCCCATACTCTTTGTGTACCTCCTGGTTGGCAATTTTGTTCGACAATATTGTTTCATCCCTAAAAACCGCCGCAGAAGTATCGTCGCAAGACGATTCTATTCCTAAAATATATACACTCATAATTTACACGTGAATTAACATTTTTTGCACAATATTTGTCTATACTTTCCAGGTGGCCTTTTTAACCCGGATAATTCAAAAATTATTCCGGTCTCTTACAGCGACTAGGTTTCAGTAAAAACTTTTTTTTAAAAGTTTACCTTCAGCTATGTCGGGGTTAACCGGAACTTTATTCATATTTAAATGAGTTTATGAATAGTTCAGGTTAATGTGTTTATTTAAGACCTTTTTTACCTATTTTTGCAAATTAAAGGACAAAGCTATTAAAAATTCCTATAAAATATTATTCTATTCCATCCTAGCGCTGATAATATCACCGATATTATTATATTTTGTGGTGCTATTACCCGGTGTGCAAAACTCAATCGGCCATGTTCTAACCCAAAGGCTTTCTGAAGATTTAGGAACGGAGGTCTCAATTGGCAACATTCGTTTTTACCCCATTAAAAAACTGGTATTAAATGAAGTGTTGGTAAAAGATGGACAGCAAGATTCTTTATTGTATCTGGACAAACTTATAGCGCCGATCGACAGCATTGTTTTTGCGGACAGGCAAGTTTACCTGGGTTCTATTTCCATTAACAAACTTAAAACTGATATTACCTCGGACTCCGCAGGAAACAATTATTCTTTTATTATAGATTCGTTACTCAAAACAAAAGTCAAGAAAAGCAGCTGGAATTACAATATCAATGGCATTCATTTGAAGAACAGTGCCATTTCATTCACAAAAAAAACTTCTCACACCCCCAGGTCCAAGTTTAACGCAAACCGTTTACAAATATCACCCTTTAACCTCCTAGTTGACCGGATAAAAATAAAGGATGAAAACTTTTCTTTTCGAATCAAAAATTTCTCGGCACAAGAAAAATCCGGACTGGTTATAAAAGAGGCCAACGGAAACTTCAAGATATCCCCCAAAGGATTAGACCTTTCCAACTTTGTTCTGGTTGCCAAACAATCTTTTATAAACCTAAAGAAGTTTAGCATACAATACGATTCCACCTATCAACAACAAGACTTTTTAACCAAAGCGCCTATTGATATTCAGGTTAACTCTCTCTCGGCAGACTATAGGGATCTTGAGATTTTATTTCCTAACTTTCCCATACTTCAGGAAAAAATTAGTCTGAAAGGGAGTTTTGAAGGTACTATAGCTGACCTGAAAGGTCGAAACATAATTATAAATGCCGGCCATCGAACTAAATTACAAACCCATTTCGACATTACCGGATTACCCAATTTCAGAGACTCCTATCTGTTTTTAAATGTAAAAAAACTAAGTACCAATGTCCGTGACATTTCTAAACTGTTTTCTTTGAGAGATAATTCAACCAGTATAAAACTGCCGGATTCATTTGGAGAGATGGGAGATATCGAATATAGCGGCAAATTTTCCGGTTTTATAGATAACCTGGTAGCATATGGAAAATTCAATACCTCATTGGGAACCATAAACACGGACATTGGCCTTAAAATTACAGATGATGACAAACTTGTTTATTCCGGATTTATAAACACAGAAAGTTTTAACATTGGGAAGATTTTAAATTCAGAAAGCAACCTGAACAAGGTATCCATGGACGTGTCTGTTCAAGGTTACAAAGCCGGTAAAAACGAATTTAACTCTTTTATCAAAGGAACTATCGATTCCATAGACATAAAAGGGTATAAATACGAAAAAATTGAACTTAACGGCTTAATATCCAATAATAAATTTGATGGAAAAGTAAGACTAAATGATCCCAATGCCCAACTTTTATTTAATGGTAAAGTTGACTTTAGCAGTACAATCCCCCAATTTAACTTTAGCGCTTCGTTAAGCAACGTAAGGTTAGATAAATTAAATTTAGCCCCGGAGCTGATCAACAGCAAAATAGATCTTAGGCTAGATTCCAAATTATCCGGCAAAAATATAGATTCACTTTCAGGAGATATACTATTTCATAGTGGAAAAATATTTCTTAACCATGAAGAACATACTATGGATTCGCTGGTTATTGTTTCAAAACAGGATCAGCTCCCCAAGAAAATAACGGTCAATTCTGCACTTTTAGACGCGGAACTTTCCGGTAACTTTAACATTAGCTCCATTCCCAAAGCCATTCGACAAGTTTTGTCTCAATATCTTCCCTCAGTATTTACACATTCAGAACGAATCAAATATCCCGACCAATTTGCCTTTGCTATAAAAACAAAGGAACTTTCCTCGCTTTTGGAAGCCTTTACACAGAAGATCAGGATTTCGGACGGTAGCGAGATTATTGGTAGTGTGGATGGATATCATAATCAACTAGAGCTGACCGGTGATTTTGGGGAGATTAAGTACAATTCGGTAATCGCTAAAAAATTATCCCTTGATTTAAAAACAGGTACAGATAAACTGAACACTCAAGTATCCAGTGAATTATTGGGTATAGAAAACTTGTTACCCCTCCATAATTTTAACGCCACGCAATATGTAAACAACGATTCTATTAACCTTAACATTAATTGGGACGATAGATTAGAAAAAGCCAGCAGAGGTAATATTCGCACCCGAACACGAATAAGGAAAACGAAAGAAGGAACCACATACACAAAAATTGACCTATTGCCATCAACCATTACTGTTAGAGACTCTATATGGCAGGTTCAGGAATCCGAAATCAGCCTTACTCCCACCGGAATTCGGGTGAATACTTTTAGAGTCCACCATCACAATCAAGAAATTAATGTTAACGGCTCTATTTACAAAGATAAAGAAGGCACATTGGTCACCTTTATTCAAAACATGGATTTAAATAACCTGACCTCTTTATTCAACATTAAAAACTTAACTTTTAACGGAACATTGGATGGTTGGATTCGATTAAAAAATGATTTAACACAACCTATAATAACAAGCAGCTTGTCACTTGATGGTTTTAAAATAAACGAAGAAGACATTGGCCGTTTAACGGTAGAATCCAATTGGAACAACTTGCAAAAAGCAGTAATTGTTAATGCCCTAATAGAAAAGAACCATATTAAATCGTTGAAGGGAACGGGTTATTTTAAACCTTCCAACAAGGACTTTAATTTTAATTTTTCTTTAGACAGCCTTCCCTTAAGCTTTATAAATCTATACACAAGCAAGGTCATTCAAAACCTGAAAGGGACAGGTTCGGGAAATATGAAGTTGTTAAAAACCGATTATGGCTTAGGGCTTGAAGGGGGTGTCCATGTCAACAAAGCCAGGTTTGATGTGGATTTACTAAAATGTTCCTTTAACATTGAGGACTCCGTTATATTTACTCCCGAAAGGATTCATTTTAAAAACATGACCGTTACCGATCCAAAGGGGAAAAAGGGAAAATTTAACGGAAATATTGATCACCGGAATTTCAGAAACATGAACATTGACTTATATGTACATGCCAACAATATGCTTTTGCTCAATACAAAGAACAAGGACAACCCCTTGTATTACGGCACCGTGTATGCGACAGGAGATATGGCGATAAAAGGGACCACATATGACATAAAGCTTAACTTAAACGGCAAAACACAAAGAAACACAAAATTTTACATACCCATTTCCGATGACGAGGAATCGCTCGACAATAATTTCATTCGATTTGTTTCCCCCAAGAATACCAATTCAATTGTTTCTATTAAAAAAGAAGAAGAATATAAAGTAGACTTGTCTAACTTCACCTTAAATATGGGCGTTGAAATTACTCCGGATGCTCAAGTCCAGGTAATCTTTGATCCTACGGTCGGTAACGTATTAAAAAGCTGGGGCAAAGGTAATCTTCAAATACAGATGAATAAAGAAGGCAAAGTCAGTTTCTTAGGCGAATATAAGGCTGAGAAAGGAGACTATTTGTTCTCGCTGGAGAATGTCGTAAACAAAAGGTTCAATATAAATAGAGGCGGAAGTGTAATTTGGGAAGGAGACCCATATGATGCTATCATCGATATTACAGCAACCTACAAGCTCAAAACATCTTTACAACCCCTGACCCGCACATCCAGCTCATACGGCGAGGAAAGTGACATTTCAACCAGAGTACCCATTAACTGCGACCTGATACTAAGTGAACGTTTATCGCAACCAAAAATTAATTTCAATATAACGGCTCCAACACTCGAACAGAGCACTCAAAATATTATACAAGAAGCCATTAGCACAGACGAAGAACTGAACAGACAAGTGCTTTCGCTGTTGGTATTAAATAAGTTTTATACCCCAAGTTATAACTCCGCCAGTGGCAACAGCAGCACGGTGAATAGCGCTAACTTGGCAAACACGTACACTTACGAATTGTTATCCGGACAGCTGAGCAACCTGGTTTCACAGATGATTGAAGATGTGGATGTGGGCATCAGTTATCGTCCTGAAGATGAAATATCGAGCGAACAGATTGAAGTTGCCTTATCCACCCAGATCTTCAACGACCGTGTCACACTTAACGGGAATGTAGAATATGGAAAATATGGCAAATTAAGTTCGACCAACGCAAATTCAAGTAATATTGTCGGGGATTTTGACTTAGATGTAAAACTAAACAAATCAGGCAGTTTGCGCGCAAAAGCCTACACACACAGCAATGACGACTTTAGCTTTGACAACTCCCCGACCACACAGGGGGTAGGTTTATCATATCAGGAAGAGTTTGATACTGTTGGCGAACTCCTCCGTAAATACTGGAATTGGTTTAAAGGCAAAGGTAAAAAAGAAGATGAAATTACCTTAGAAGGTCAACCAGGCACAATCAACAGAAAGCAGCCAACAGCTGTAAGCAAGTAGACTGACCTGATAATTTCGGTAACATCCCGCAGCTTTTTCCATCATTTAATTTCCACCGGAAAGCAACCAAGAGTAACCCCGTCATTGGTCCGCATTCAATGTATATTGCTGCTGAAATTTTTAAGTTGACATATTCAACAAACCGACAAGGAAGCCAAATAAACCCGCAATATGCATTAGAAATTCTATGACACATTGAAATTACTTTAAAACAAGACACTTCGTTGCATCACTTCAACTCACCAGAACGATGCTCGCGAAAGTAATCGGGACAAGTGATGCCTCGTTTCAGTAATGCCTTGTTTTATTGTACTTGCCATGCTCATGACGAACCTCCAATACATAATCCGGGAAAAAAGTACACAGTTATACTTTTTGAGACAACTAAACCCGGCTAACAGATAAACCGATCATTAGCCGTTTAGCCCAAAAAACGGCAGAAAAAACCAACCCGAAATTGTCATTAGACTTTTTCTAAATACCAATTTGACTAACCCAATCTATACATTTCTTAAACATGGCCATGTAAAATTTTCTATTCCGATAGCAATCGGGACAACTGATGCCTGCTGACATGAAGGAATTTTTCAAATTCCCCATGACAGATCCCGGATGAAAATTCAATGTTACGGACTAAAGGAAATGATTTGTTCCAAAAATAACAATAGTCTGTTTTTTATGCTTAAAATAACCGCATGGATAAAACAGACATACCCCTATAATCATGATCACTTCTAAATTGATGGAAAATCCTTCATCAAATCTTCAACCAATTTATTCACCATCTTTTCGTCCATGTCCTTTCGGCTAAATGCACCTTTTGCAACACCCACCCAAACAACATCTTTATTTTCACGATCAATAAACGTTACCATTAATGTACCTTCCGGATACGATTCAATACTGCGCGTTGTCGTTGCAAAACCATGCGAATAGCCATATCTGTGATAACGTCCATTGTGATAATATCCGGGACGGGTACCTACGGCCGTAGTATTGGATTGCACATATTTTTTCTGTTTCACCTTAAAATCCAACTTAACAAACAAATCAGCCGCAGCCGCATACTTCATCCCTTTTATGCCCAGTTGGTTTTCAATGGAATTCGCAACTCGATTGGCATATATTGTACCAATACCTTTTTGTTGTTTACCCTTTAAAATATTAAAAGTTTGATAAACGGAGAAGTCTTTTGTTGTATCATAATCAACCATGGTTTTATATGGAGAACAGCTAAGTGCCATCAATACAACGACTAATAATAAAAATACATTTTTCATATGCTCTAAAATTTAATTCGAACGCTCACTGTTAATATTCCTTTTGACGTATTTTTTTCGAAATGGTTTAATCATATTACCTGAATGTTCCATTTTGTTGTATAAACGTTATAATTTTTAATTATTTTCGTGCACAAATTCAAGTACCAGTTATGAGTATTATAATCGAGGAGGTCATAGACCAAGGTCAGAGGAAGAAGTTTGTTGCACTCCCTTACCAACTATACAAAAACAATCAATACTGGGTTCCTCCAATGAAGGCTGATGAACTTAGTTCTATTACGCCCGAAAAGAATCCTGCATTCGATTTCTGTAAAGCTAAATTTTGGCTGGCATACAAGAATGGCAAGGTAGTTGGCAGAATTGGAGCCATAGTTAATGCCCTTTGGATAGATAAGATAGAAGAGAACATAGGCAGAATTACGCGTATTGAGTTTATTAACGACCATGAGGTAGTTAAACAGTTGTTAGAAACGGCAGAAGAATGGTTAAAATCTCAAGGTATGGTTGGTGTAATGGGACCATTGGGGTTCTCAAATCTCGATCATTCAGGATTACTTATCGAAGGATATGACAGAATCCCTTGTATGGCCAGTGATTACCATTTCGATTATTATAAAGGTCATTTTGAAAAGCTTGGGTATACAAAAGAACGTGACTGGTTAGAATTTAGGATTACATTCCCGGATGCTTTACCCGAAAAAGCGTTTAAAGTGGCGGCCATGATAAAAAAGCGCTACGGATTAAAAACACTTAACTTTACCAAAAGTAGCGAACTGGAACCTTATCGCGAAATGATATTCAAGGTTTTCAACGACGCTTTTGTTGGGTTATTCGGCACATTTAGATTGCCGGACAGATTGGTGAAGTATTACATCGACAAATTTTTCCCGGCGGTAAACCCTCGTTACGTAAAACTAATGCTCGACAAAGAGGATCAACTGGCCGGCTTCCTGGTAGCCCTGCCTTCGTTATCTATAGCATTGCAAAAAGCAAAAGGTAAATTGTTACCATTGGGATGGTGGCACTTAAAGAAAGCCCTGGCAAAACCTAAGGAAATGGACCTGATGCTGACCGGGATAAAGCCGGAATTACAGAAAATGGGCGGGGTTTCTTTGTTAATGAACGACTTGTGGACAACAGCCAACGCAGACGGAATTAAGTTTGTTGAAACAACAGGCATGCTAGAGGATAATAACGTCGCTATTCAGATGTGGAAATCTTTCGAGCATATTCAACACAAACGTAAACGTTGTTACAAAAAGATGTTTTGAAATTGTTAATTAGTCAACGGTCATCGGTTAATAATTAAATGGCGAAATAAAAGTATTTATACTACCGACCATTGGCTATTGACCGATGCGATGACCTATTTACGTGGCTGTTACACCAATTCGGACAATGGAGGTTCGGGTAGGGAATGCTTGAGTTCTCTAACCGCTTCAATCGGATTGGGCGCATTAAACACAGCACTACCGGCAACCAACACATCAGCTCCTGCATTAATTAGTTGCTGGGCATTTGCTATAGTTACACCACCATCTACCTCAATTAAAGCTCGACTCCCTTTTCTTTCAATTAGGTTTTTAAGATCTGCCAGTTTTTTATATGTATTATCAATAAACTTCTGCCCGCCAAAACCCGGGTTAACCGACATCAACAACACCAGGTCAACTTCCGTGATAATTTCTTCCAACAGGAAAACAGGCGTATGAGGGTTTAATGTTACCCCTGCCTGCATGCCTTCTTTTTTAATGGCATCAATGGTTCGGTGCAAATGATTACATGCTTCATAATGGACATTTAGCAAATCGGCACCGGCTCTTTTAAAATCGGTAATATACCGGTCAGGGTCCACGATCATTAAATGTACGTCAAACGGTTTTTCGATATGTGGACGCAAGGATTTGATTACTGGCAATCCAAAGGATATATTAGGAACGAACAGGCCATCCATAATATCCAGATGAAGCCAATCGGCCTCGCTTTTGTTAATAATTTCAATTTGAGATTCCATCTTACTAAAATCCGCCGCCAATAAAGATGGCGCTAACAAGTGCTTCATTTTTATTTTTTTTTACGATTCATCATATTCAATGTTCATCTTTGCCCAAAGCATAATACAATAAAAAAAATACTCGTTATTACACCTCGTTGACTCCGTTGTTTTTCACGTATCAAAAGTAGTAAGGAATAACGTAAGAAAAAAGGGTTTCGAAACCAATCAAAACCCACTATTACTCGCAAATTTGTACATGTTAACCCAAATAAGAACGCAGGATTTTACTCCTGTACGTATGTTTCAGCCTTTTTATGGCTTTTTCTTTGATTTGTCTGACCCTTTCTCTGGTAAGGTTAAATAAGTTGCCAATCTCCTCCAGGGAGTACGGCGGCTCACCGTTTAATCCATAATATAACCTAATAATATCCGCTTCCCTGGCCGACAATGTCGATAGAGAACGGTCAATTTCTCTTCGCAAAGAGTCTGTTAAAAGCTTGTTATCCGGACTTATTGAATCCGTCGACAACAAGGTGTCGTACATGTTATTATCTTCATCCTTACGCAATGGCGCATCCATTGAAATATGCTTGCTCATCGCCTTCAGCGACTCTTTCACTTCTTTAGGGGCCAGGTTTAACGTTTGGGCTATTTCTTCAGAGGTAGGTTCACGCTGATACTCTTGCTCAAGCAAAGAAAAGGTGTTGTTTACCTTATTCATGGAACCAATTTTATTTAAGGGCAACCGCACTATCCTGGCTTGCTCAGCCAATGCCTGAAGAATAGATTGGCGAATCCACCAAACGGCATATGATATAAACTTAAAACCACGGGTTTCATCAAATCGCTGGGCTGCTTTTATTAAGCCAAGGTTACCCTCATTGATTAAATCTGGCAGGCTTAAACCCTGGTTTTGGTATTGTTTAGATACTGAGACCACAAATCTAAGGTTAGCGCTAATCAGTGTTTCCAATGCGACTTGGTCTCCTTCTTTAATTCTTTTGGCAAGTTTAACCTCCTCTTCGGCTGTTATTAATTTTACCTTTCCTATTTCATGAAGATATTTATCTAACGATGGAGTCTCTCTGTTTGTAACCTGTTTAGTTATCTTAAGTTGTCGCATAGGTTCGAGCTTAGTGTGTTGTGTTAATACATCTACGGTAAATATAACAAAAAAAGTATGTTATGGTTTTCGATATTGAATAAATGTTACAGCGATTACATGAAAGCGGTAAATATTTTGGTAAAGGAAAATTATCAAAATTATTTTGCGATTTGGTTCATATTGATTATGTTTGCATCAAATCTTCTAGGCATCTTTCTTTGTATATAGAATCAGTTGGCCTTTCAGAACACAAAAAATCAAGTAAAAATAATATAATTATATTGAACGTCAGTTCATTTCATTTAAAAAATTCCCCCAAAAGAATTTATTGGTAAAACATTATGTACGATATTCTTGAATTGAATAAAAAGCTCCTTACTGAATTGAAGGAAATTGCCAAGGGGCTAAAAATCAAACGCGTAGATTCTTTCAAAAAACAAGACTTAATTTATAAGATCCTTGACGAACAGGCTATTGTAGCCTCGGAAAAGAAGACTACGGAAAAACCTTCAGAAAAAAAACCTGTAAAAAGAGCACGTACTCCAAAGGTTCAAAAAGCGGCATCTTCTGCCAAAGCGGAATTGGAAAATGTGACCAAACCGGAAGCGAAAATAAAGAAACCTGTTAATAAAACAGACGTTCCTCCTGTAAAGAAAGAATCACAGACGGAAAAGAAACCACAAGAAAACAAGCCTGTCGACAAAAAAGTGGAAGAGGTTAAAGCCGAACAAAAGACAGCTGCTCAACCTCATAAGCAAGAAGAAGGTAGAGAGAAAAGCAAGGACACACAGGATAACCGTCGACCGCATCGCCAGAATGACGATGGTGGGCGTCGTCGTCAATTTGACAACCGCGACCAGAGAGGCGGAAAAGAAAATAACGGTTACCGCCGTCAGGACAAACAGGACAAATCTTTCGATTTTGATGGGATTATCTCCGCTTCGGGTGTTTTGGAGATCATGCAAGATGGTTATGGATTCCTCAGATCGTCTGATTACAACTACCTTAACTCCCCTGATGATATTTATGTATCCCAGTCCCAAATAAAATTATTTGGTTTAAAAACCGGAGATACCGTTTTAGGGACCATACGCCCTCCAAAAGAAGGCGAAAAATATTTCCCGCTTATCAAAGTTGAAGAGATTAACGGCAGGTCTCCGGAGATAGTGCGCGACCGTGTTCCTTTTGATCACTTGACGCCCATATTCCCAGACGAGAAATTCAAATTAACAGGAAGTGGCAAAGAGAGCTTATCAACTCGTGTGGTAGATATGTTTGCCCCAATCGGTAAGGGACAACGCGGATTAATCGTTGCACAACCCAAAACCGGTAAAACCGTATTGTTAAAAGAGGTTGCCAACGCAATTGCGGCTAACCACCCGGAAGTATATATGATTATCCTATTGGTGGACGAACGTCCGGAAGAGGTTACCGATATGGCACGAAGTGTAAATGCCGAGGTTATTTCATCTACCTTTGACGAACCGGCAGAACGTCACGTTAAAGTGGCCAATATTGTACTGGAAAAAGCCAAAAGGATGGTTGAGTGCGGACACGACGTTGTAGTACTGTTAGACTCTATCACTCGTTTAGCGCGTGCTTACAACACGGTTTCTCCAGCCTCAGGTAAAGTTCTTTCCGGTGGTGTGGATGCCAATGCACTTCACAAACCAAAACGTTTTTTTGGTGCTGCCCGTAATATTGAGGGTGGAGGTTCATTAACTATTTTAGCAACGGCCTTAACCGAGACTGGTTCTAAAATGGACGAAGTTATCTTTGAAGAATTTAAAGGTACCGGCAACATGGAACTCCAGCTGGACAGAAAACTTTCGAACAAGCGTATCTACCCTGCTGTGGATGTTACTTTGTCAAGTACGCGTCGTGAGGACTTGCTGATAGAAAAAGAGAGTATGAATCGTCTTTGGATTTTACGTAATTACTTATCTGACATGACTCCTATTGAGGCGATGAATTTCCTACAGGACAGGTTGAGAAAAACCAGAAACAACGAAGAATTCCTGATTTCAATGAATGACGGATAACAATGTTGCTTGCACAAAAATATTCGAAGGCTGCTCTGTAATTTTCAGAGTAGCCTTTTTTGGTATTTTTTTTGATATGATATTGAGCCATTGCCAAAAAATACTTTTATCTGTAGATATTCGTTTTACATTAATAAACTATTTATATTTTTACCGGAAATAAAAATACCTCATATTCATGAATCCTATATTATTAATACAAAACGCAACCGAAGAAACGGCAGAACTAGCAGCCGAGGTTGCGGAAAACCAAATGAACTATATCGACATGGCTGTTAAAGGTGGATGGATCATGGTTCCACTAGTGTTTCTTTCATTTGTAGCCGTGTACATTTTCTTTGAAAGATATTTCGCCATAAAAAAAGCAGCGTCGGAAGATTTGAGCTTTATGAATAAAATCAAAGAGTATATTCTTGACGGAAAATTTGACTCGGCATACTCTCTATGCGAACAGGTAGATAATCCCGTTAGCCGTATGATTGAAAAAGGGATCAGTAGAATCGGGCGTCCGTTACAGGATGTGAATACGGCCATTGAAAACGTGGGCAACCTCGAAATAAGCCGATTGGAAAAAGGACTGCCTACCTTGGCTACCGTTGCAGGTGGTGCCCCAATGATTGGTTTTCTTGGAACCGTAATTGGTATGATTAAGGCCTTTTTTGATATGGCTAACGCAGGTAACAACATCGACGTAAGTTTGCTTTCATCGGGTATTTACACGGCCATGGTAACCACGGTAACCGGTTTGGTAGTTGGTATCATTGCCTATTTTGCCTATAACTTTTTGGTGGCACGGGTTGAAAAAGTGGTATTTAAACTGGAAGCAAGAACTATGGAGTTTATGGATTTGTTGAACGAACCCGCAGCATAACAAATAGTCAATGGTAAACGATGCGCAGTCTGTGCACTGGTGACAAATGACTATTGACCAACAAACGAAATAAAATGGCTTTAAAAAGAAGGACGAAAATAAGTGCCAGTTTCAGTATGTCGAGCATGACCGACATCGTGTTTTTGTTGCTTATATTCTTTATGATAACTTCCACCATGGTGCATCCCAATGCCATTAAGCTTTTAATACCCAAACAAGCTACAAAAAAAGTGGTTATTGACAAGTTTATTAACGCACGGGTTTCATCATCGGGTAGTTTTTATGTGGGCAATAAAAAGGTGTCGGAAGCTACGTTGGAAAGCGAACTGCTTAAAACATTTAATAGCACCGACAAAACTTTTATTAAGTTGAGAACAGATAAAAATGCACCTACCGGAGATGTGGCAAAAGTGTTGGACATAGCCGAATCGCACCAAATAAAAGTAGTGTTGGATATTAGATAGAACCTCGGGCAGTGCAGCGTTAACAGTCATCAAGCCACCTTAAGCTGGTAGGAGCCGCGAGATGCAACATGGACTATTGACCATTGACTAACGACCAATAAAACAACCATTGACTAATAAACTGTTAAAAAATGGGTTTAAAAAGAAGAAGTAAAGTAGATTCCGGATTTAGCATGTCGAGCATGACCGACATTGTGTTTTTGCTCCTGATATTCTTTATGATTACCTCTACCATGGTTACTCCGCCTGCCAATAAAGATTTGGTTTTACCTAAAAGTGACCATCAGGTATCTGCCAAGCCCAACACAACTATATCGGTAACAAAAGATTTAAGGTATTTTATTGCGGGTGATGAGATCTCTTTTTGGAAAATGGAACAGCGTTTGAAGGAAATTATGACGGCTGAACCTGAAACCTACATCGCGTTGCATGTAGATGAATCGGTTCCGTTTTCTGTGGTCGGCAAAATCAGGGATATTGCTGTCAGAAATAAATATAAACTTATTCTGGCCACTCAATCGAGATAGTACAAGGTTTATCAAAGTTAAAAAACGATGGAAAAAAAATATAACCGACAAGGCGTAGTAGGATCCGTGATTTTTCATGTACTGATTCTTTTGTTGTTGATTTTCTTTGGATTGACCACCCTTCCTCAGGAGGAAGAAGGCATTTTAGTAAACCTGGGCAATGTTGAAACAGGCCTGGGCCAGATTGAACCGCCTAAATCTTCCCCAAAACCAACCCCTGTGGAACCCAAAACCACGCCTCCACCGCCAACACCGAAGGAGCAATCCACCCCCAAAGCCGAAGAATCGGTTAAAACGCAAGACTTTGATGAAGCCCCTGAAATAAAAAGTGCCGAACAGCTAAAAAAAGAGAAAGAAGAAAAAATTAAAAAGCAACAGGAGGAAGAGGCCAGAAAAAAACAACAGGAAGAAGAGCGAAAATTAAAGGAAGAAGCAGACCGGATTGCCAAAGCTGAAGCCGAAGCAAAAAGACAAGCCGAGCTGGAAAGGCAACGTAAACTTGAAGCAGAAAGAAAAAAGCAAGAAGAAGAAAAAAGGATTGCAAATCAGACCAGAAACACGGTGGGTAGTGCATTTGGCAAATCCAACAGCAATAGTTCTTCGGAGGGTGATGCCGGCGGATCGGGTAACCAAGGATATGTTACAGGCGATCCCAACAGCAAAAACCGTTCGGGGAGCGGATTAGGAAATTCAGGCTCCGGTTTTTCGCTTACCGGGCGTTCGCTGGTTGGCTCATTACCACAACCTAACTATGGAATTCAGGAAGAAGGAATCATTGTAGTTCAGGTTACAGTAAACAAATATGGCCAAGTGGTAAGCGCCGAATATCAGCTAAAAGGATCTACAACACAAAATTCCACCCTAAAAAAGGCGGCCATAGATGCTGCTAAGAAAGCGAAATTTAATGCAGATCCGAACGCTGCCGCATTTCAAAAAGGAACCATCACCTATCATTTTGAACTCAATTAGATGTCAATTTTAATTTAAAGGACACCAACGGCTTTTTATCGCGGTAAATGGTTAAATTATCATACTTTTTTCCCGTCACGGGAACTTGCAGTATTAATTCATTACTCTTTTCGGATACATCTATAGGCATAGCTTTTTTGTCATCTTCAAAGGCATAACTGTAAGCAGATGTATTGTTTTTACTTTTGGTTCGCTGCCCAAACACTACCTTCACCGTATTGCCATCCGTTGCAGCAATTACTCCAATGGAAGGTTTTTTCAAAAAAATATCGGAATTAATATACGAAGGATAAAACAAGGGCAGGAGCGCAAATTCTTCTTTTAACCTATCGCACAACAACCAGTTCCTGTTTTTAGGGTAATGGTTGAGAAAAAAGTATTCCGGATCGGTCATAAAGAAAGTTTCATTATAGTACTTAATAAATTTCTTTTGTTTTTCATCCACCATACCCGCTCCCAAGGTAACATCCACCAAATACCATTTCTTATTTATCTTAACAACATTCCATACATGATTGGCTCTACCCGCTTTGCGACCGATATGCTTTAATTCTCTTTTGTAGCTGCCTTCAACAGTTTCACATTCAAGCCCTGCGTTATTACACAGTTTTTTAAACAAAAAAGCAAAACCCTTGGCAATCGCTCTTTTTTGTCTAAAAGCCTCCTCTGCTATTCCTCTATTTACTTTTTGTATTTTCCGCATTTTTTCATCCTGCGTTTTATACCTAAAGCGATAGGTTAGTTTTTTCTTTTTGGCATAATAAACTTTCGAGTCAAATTCCACATGTTTGGCAATCCAGTAAAAAATGGCACCTGCTTTATCCTCATCGCTCTGAAACTTAAGGCCAATAATTGAAGCCATATTGCCAGTGCTGGGAAATTTATCGGGCAGTGAATCTACGCTCTGTTTTACATCAAACTTTATTTGAGCTAAGGATGTGCGGCAAAACAGCACAAAAATAAGTAATAACAATAATGTATATCGTACCATGAACAATGCCTAATATGCTAGTAACAACGCAAAAATAGTAATTCACGGATAACTTTAATAACAATTATATCCGTGACTGCGGAATTTCTTTTAAACAATAATATTTTCTACACAATTTATATTTTAAGCTGTCCATAGCTCCATCGGTCAGCGAACTAAGCAATTTATTCTTACAAAGATAAATTCTATTTATTCGAACCCATTCTAATTCTTGCCTTAAAAAAGTTTACGTTAGCCGCCCCTTTTATAAAGTCTTCCTTATCTTTTCCCCACAATCCATAATCCTCTGCCCTATCCTTTTTTCGCAAATATCTTCTGGCATCTTTGCCTATTTGCCTCCTCATCTCAGCTGTAATTTCAATTGTTGGGCTAAGGCCAATAGAATCATTATTAATAGCCAAATCTTCATTCTCTTTTTCGTCGAGCAAAGAATAATAAACCAATAACTTTTCGATGTTTTGTTGATAATCGGCTATACTTAGTGAATCTAATTGGGACACATATACTTCTCCCGAAATTTTAGATACAGACAAAGTCACCTTATCTGCATCACCAAAAATAACTCCTTGGAGGTAACTTGAATCGGGAATTTCAGGAAAAAGATAGAATAATCGTTTTTCGGTTTGATCGATAGTATCTCCTGCAATTGGATGAAGTTGCATAAGCTGTTGCGAATATGTAACTAACCCAATTAAAAAAATAGGCAAGAATAAGGCTGGCTTTTTCATGGTTAACGATAGGTTGGTTATACCATGCTAATATAAGAATTAATTTGAACGATTAACCTATATCCCCAACACGCCAAACACCTCTTTCCACGAATCACGATGTAACAGGGTATAAAAGAAAAAAGCCCCCAACCATCCATGAAAAATACCCATTACAATCAGGTTCCTGTTTTTAAGATAAAGAGTGGTATAAATCAATGCCAGAAAAAACGTAGCAATAACCAATAAAACAGATGGCAAATGTACGACGGAAAATGTAAGTGCAGTAACAAGAATGATCACCCAATCGGGTATGTTATAATCACCTATTTGTTTAAGATTTCTGGCAAAAATACCGATCATCACAAATTGTTGAATAATTCCCCAAATAGGATACAACAATAAAATCGGGAAAATATGCCAACTCAGCACACTTGTTCCCAGATAAGTGCCCGCAACAATAAATATAACCACAACCATCACGGCAAACGGCAAAAACTCCAAAAAGCTTTTTTTGAACCTTTTTCCGGTGAGCCCCCAATACGACAAAACGTTACGATTTTGGAAAGACCTGAAAGCTATATAACCCACCCAGAAAGCACAGGCGACGGTCATGTAGGCCAGTCGCACTTCTAACCAGTCCATAAATATATACTTTCCGATTCCGGTAAAAACAACAGCCATCATCTCAAAAAGGCATCTTTGGTCCGAAAGTTTCATAGTTCAGTATGATTTTTCGATATACTATTGGAATATTCAACAATATAAAAACTACATGATAGGTGCAAGCAGTTCGTAATATAAATATAAGGTCTCTGCTCCTGTTTACAACCACCTTGATTGAACAGTACGTGTAGCTTCTTGAGCAATTTCGGTATAATCGTTGAACCAAATATTAAATTTCCCAAAAGTAGTTTGTTCATTCGCCTCAAAATAGGCACCACCACCTGCTTTTAATATTCTATTCTCGTCATCACAAAGCTTTCCTATTTTCCACAAATCCTGAAAAAATTCTGCCTGTGCTTCCTTATTCATTTCAGTCCACAAACGCTTGTCTCTGAGTTTTATTTCCTTCTCCCAATTGTAGGCATCATCAGCAAACCATTGTGCCATTACTGCATCACTTGCATAGCGACATCCAGTTTGCTGATATTGCCAAACATGGGTTGATTCGTGCACCAGCAAATCAATAAAAAAGGAATTTGTTTTTAAATAGATAGTATTACCCAAAGTAAAAGCTCTTGGACTTACACCAAAAACTCCCGAGTGACCTGTAATTACCCTTAGTGTATACAGGCTCATGGAGTGTTTAAAAACCTTCCTTAACTCCATCTTCTCCACTTTGCTTAAAGGACGCTCAAAATCCTGAATATAAAATACAGTTTGTACGATGGCAATAACTTTCCCCAACACAATTATTACCAGTCCTAAAACGGGGGAAATAATATCCAAAAAGCCATTTGCAAATAACGGCCAGTGAAAAGTAAAAATACCTGCGAGTATCCTAATCACACCTGCTAAAATACCGCCTATTATACCAAAGGGAATTTTAACAAGAACAGCAAGCAAGGACATCAAACCTTTAACTATACTTCCCAACCACAACAAAGGAAAAAGAAAACCTATGATATCGCTAATCCATTTCATGGCATCAAAGAAAGCGCATCCCGGAAACTCAAAAACATAACTGATAAAGTCACCTATATCATTGATTAAGCTTTCTGTGGCATACGCTATTTTTTTTATGGCTGTTATAAATCCCATACCTATCATCTTTTATTAACAAATATCTGCTACGATCAGCATATCCTTGTTTTATATACAGATTGGCAGCAGGGTGGTTATATGTTTCAACTTCGAGAAGAATGGCACCAAGACCTTACCCCTTTGCCCTTTGTTTGATAAACCGCATAGCTTGCGTACCTACTCCTATATACCTAAAGTCTTCTTTAATGATAATCTCATCAATAAAAGCGTCACGCCCGCTAAAGCCAAAACTAAAACCAAAAGTTAAGGCTATGTATCCAATTATACAATCCTTTAACTTAATAATATAGCAAGGTCCCGGCTTTTTATCCCAATAAACTAATCCAGTGCTGCCTACGTATTTTCTCTATTAAAAGAATAATCGTACATCCTATAAAAATTTTGCATCATTTCTAGAATTTGAGCAAAGTCCTTCCGCGTAGTTTTAACAAAATCCGGTTGTAAACTGCCTTCCCGATCCATGTTCTTCTTCCAATTTCTCCCGGCTTATCGCGCCTTTACCAAGCACTTCGGTAAAATCCAAAAAACGGTTTGAATTTAGCTAGTTCAAGTTAGGATTCTGCATTCTCGAATGTATAATTTCCTCCATAATTTTGTTAATTGACTGGGTTGCTTCTTTTAGCAAATACACCGTTGTTCCTTTTTCACGGGCATAGGTATTAGTTATTTCACCAACCAGGGTAACTTCCTTAAAATATGGCCGTTCAAATTCCCTTTGTGTATCGGTATCTCTGGAATCTTTGACCAATATTACATTATTAATCACCATTTCCTCCAAAGGGTACCAATAGATATAGTCTGCGTTCATCGATACCGCATCCGTACAAATTTGCTTCGAATAATAATTGATAGCGCCTGCCTGACCATAGTTATCGCAATGTATCAGGGTATTTTCTTTGTCAGGAATTTGCATTAAAGCAGAATCTACCATATTTGCCAGTTCCTTCCAACCTAACATGTCCGCAAAATCCTGCGGTAAATCATGATCTTTTCCGTCTTCCCAACGCAGTAAACCTATTTTTTGAAAAAGTTCCTTTTTTTCAACAATTTGTTCTGGCGAAAGCACGGGCAGTACTATTTGAAACAACGCCAAAAACGACAACACAGGAATCATTATTAGCGGAAATCTTAGATAACGCAACCTACCTTTTGAGAACAGTTGCTCCGCATAAACCGAACCAAAAGCCAGCAGTACAGGGTATAAACCGATGGCATAATAACCCTTCGCCTTAAAAAAAACATAGAGGAATAAGGTAAAAAAATAACTCCAAAAAAATAATTTAAACTTCCTGAAAGGTTTGTATGTAAAAAAGGCGGCTAAGGCCAGTATAATAACAAACCAGGATCCCATAAAAAATTTGAGCTGTTCTATTATAAAATCTAATCTGCGAACATTTACCAATTGAGTTTCTGCCAAAGTGTTTAAATGCCTGATTACCGGGAAGCCGTTTTCATACTGCCAAATTAAATTAGGAGATACCAAAATAAGTCCTGCGATGAATGAAAAATACAACTGTTTATTGGCAAAAACTTTCCGGTGATTGGTAAGTAATATGGCCGGCAACAATCCCAACAGCAAAAAAACAATATTATACTTATTTAAAAAACCAACCGCAAAAGTTACAGCCGCTATCCATATCCACTTATTGCTTTCGGTATTAATATATTTGATAACGAAATAGAATATGAGCGTCCACAACAGAAACTCCAATGAATTGGGCTGATAAAGTGTATTTACCCTAACTAATACTGAAAAAATCACAGATACAGAAGCCAGGATTAACGCATAAATCCCACCTTTTAGTTGTTCAACAATTTTCCAAACCACAACCATTGTTAGCACGCCAAACAAGGCAGGAAAAAACTTTACTGAAAAAGCGGAGTTCCCGAATTGAATAATCAGAAATGATATCCAAGCCGTAACAGGAGGAACTGAAGTATAGCCCCAGGCCAGGTGTTTACCCAAATCCAGATGTAAATATTCATCCCGATGCAATTCATATCCCGAATCTATCGCCAAAATCTGGATGGCAAATTTCAGTATAATTAAACAGCCAAGTATTGTATTTTTTTGTGCCATTAAATTCTTTTGAAGTATGAATAGTTAATATCCTGCCAATGCCAACACTTAAACTATCTATACATTGAAGAGGACGTTCCTGAATAATACCGGCCGGCAATTGTTTACATCCTGCTTTGAGGGGATATCACGTGCTAATTTGACTTCGTCGATTTTCAATTCATAGTCAAAGTGGTATATAAGTTACAAACTTTTATACAATTGCATAAGCGATTTTAATCTTTAAACCCGCAATATGCATTAGAAAATCTATTACACATTGAAATTGTTTCAAAACAAGACACTCCGCTGCTTCACTTCAACTCACCATAACGATGCTCCCGAAAGTAATCGGGACAAGTGATGCCTCGTTTCAGTAAAGCCTTGTTTTATTGCACTTTCAATGTTCACGACGAAGTTCTAATGCATCATCCGGGTTAAAAAAAGGCTTGTTTGTTAATGTATAAAAAAAGGGCGCTCCAACTGGAACGCCCTTGATAAATATGATTGTTTCAGTAATTTGCTTACTTTACAACTTCGTAGTTTAACTCAGCAAAACGCTTGTAAGTACTGTAACGCCATTTAGCATTTTCTTCAGCGGCAGCAAACAGCTCAACTGCTTCTTTAGGGAATGCTTTTAATAAGGCTGTGTAACGAACTTCCCCTTTCAAGAACTGCTGGAACAGATCCCATTGTGGCTCTTTCGAGTCTAATACAAACGGATTCTTTCCTTCGTTCTCCAACATTGGGTTGTAACGATACAGGTGCCAGTACCCACATTCAACTGCTTTCTTAGATTCATTTTGCGAAGCTCCCATACCCGCGCGCAAACCGTGGTTGATACATGGAGAATAAGCAATAATCAATGATGGTCCGGGGTAAGCTTCAGCTTCCTTAAGTGCTTTGAAATACTGCGCCTGGTTAGAACCCATGGCTACCTGAGCAACATAAACATAACCATAGGTAGTAGCCATTAAACCAAGATCTTTTTTACGGATTTTTTTACCCGAAGCAGCAAACTTAGCAACTGCACCAACAGGAGTTGACTTAGAAGCCTGACCGCCTGTGTTAGAATAAACCTCGGTATCCATGACTAATATGTTCACATCCTGACCGGAAGCCAAAACGTGATCAACACCACCGTAACCGATATCATAAGCCCATCCGTCACCTCCAAAGATCCAAACCGATTTTTTAACCAGGTAATCTTTCAACGCAAGTATTTCTTTGGCAACAGGAGCAGACTCACCTTCCAAAGCAGCAACCACAGCTTTAGATACAGCATTGGTTTTATCCCCATCTTCTTTAGCTTCAATCCAAGCCTCAAAAGCAGCTTTGGTATCAGCTTTTACGGCCGTAAGGTTTTCAGTCATCAATCGCGCAATACGGTCACGCAATTTGTTAACTCCCGTAGCCATACCTAAACCATACTCGGCATTATCTTCGAATAAAGAGTTAGCCCAAGCCGGACCTTTACCTTCCGAGTTCTTACAGTAAGGAGTTGCAGGGGCAGAACCTCCGTAAATAGAAGAACAACCGGTAGCATTCGCCACCATCATTCTATCGCCATATAACTGAGTTATTAGTTTAATGTATGGCGTTTCACCGCAACCGGCACACGCACCGGAAAACTCAAATAATGGTTGAGCAAACTGGGAAGCTTTAACATTTTGCGTTTTAGGCATAATGCTATCTTTAACAGCTACTTTCTCTGCCATGTAGCCCCAACGCTCAACTTCTGCCCGCTGTGTATCAAGAGGCTTCATTACAAGAGCCTTAGTTTTGGAAGGACAGACATCCGCACAGTTTCCACAACCAGTACAGTCAAGAGCAGAAACCTGTATACGATATTGTAATCCGTCAAATCCTTTACCGTTGGCTTTTTTAGCGTTCGTTCCTTCCGGAGCATTCGCTAATTCTTCCTCGTTCAACAGGAATGGACGAATGGCAGCGTGAGGACAAACATAAGAACACTGGTTACACTGGATACAGTTGTCTACCTGCCATTCAGGAATATTTACGGCGATACCGCGCTTTTCGTAGGCAGTTGTACCTGCGGGGAAAGTACCGTCTTCGTAACCATTAAATGCAGAAACAGGAAGGTCATCACCTTTTTGTGCGTTAACCGGGAATACGATATCCTTGATAAAGTCTGGCACATCAGTTCTGAACTCAAGCCCTTTGGGCTCTAAAGATGCCCATTCGGCAGGAACTTCAACTTTAGTTACGGCTCCACCTTTTTCTACCGCCTTGTAGTTCATGTTAACGATGTCTTCACCTTTCTTACCGAAAGACTTAACAATCGCTTCTTTCATCTTTTCAACAGCAAAATCGTAAGGAATTACCTCGGCGATTTTAAAGAATGCAGACTGCATGATGGTGTTGGTACGATTACCTAAACCAATTTCTTCAGCAATAGCTGTTGCGTTAATGATATAGAAGTTTATTTCGTGAGCCGCAAGATATTGCTTAACGCCTTGTGGTAAACGATTTTTAGTTTCCTCAACATCCCAGTGAGAGTTCATTAGGAAAGTGCCTCCCTTTTTCAAACCAGATAGCATATCGTACTGCGTAAGGTATGCAGGAACGTGACAGGCTACAAAGTCAGGTGTGTTCACCAAATAAGGTGCACGTATTGGCGTATCACCAAAACGAAGGTGAGAAATAGTTATACCTCCCGATTTTTTAGAATCATAGGCGAAATAGGCTTGCGCATATTTATCGGTATTGTTACCAATAATTTTAATGGAGTTTTTGTTGGCACCTACCGTACCATCAGACCCTAAACCATAAAATTTACCTTCGAAAGTTCCATTCTGGGCAAAAGAAATTTCTTCTTTCATTGGAAGTGACTTGAAAGTAACATCATCCACAATACCTACAGTAAATTGATTTTTAGACTCAGCAGCAGCTAAGTTTTCATATACCGAGATCATTTGTGTTGGTGTAGTATCTTTAGAAGAAAGTCCATAACGTCCACCGATAATCTTAGGTGCATTGGCAACACCATTGTAAACCTCTACAATATCAAGATATAAAGGATCTCCGTTAGCTCCCGGCTCTTTAGTTCTGTCAAGCACACATAAGTTCTTACAAGTAGCAGGAACGGCTTTCAGGAAGTAATCAGCTGAGAATGGACGATATAAATGAACAGATATTAAACCTACTTTTTTACCTTCAGCGCTCAGGTAATCAATAGTTTCTTTAATAGTATCGGTAACAGAACCCATTGCAATTATTACATCAGTTGCATCTTCTGCACCATAGTAAGTAAATGGAGCATATTTACGACCTGTAATCTTGCTAATCTCGTCCATATACTTAGCTACCATATCAGGAATTGCATCGTAATATTTATTGGAAGCCTCACGAGTCTGGAAGTAAATATCCGGGTTTTGGGCAGTACCGCGGGTAACCGGATGCTCTGGATTAAGCGCATTGTCGCGGAAAGCCTGAAGTTTTTCCTGATCAATTAATCCTTTAAGGTCTTCTTGATCCATGCACTCAATCTTTTGAATCTCGTGAGAAGTACGGAATCCATCAAAGAAATGTAAGAAAGGAATTTTTGATTCAATAGACGCAAGGTGAGCAATTCCGGCCAGGTCCATTACCTCTTGAACACTACCGGTAGCTAACATAGCAAAACCAGTCTGACGCGCAGACATCACATCACTGTGGTCGCCAAAAATAGATAGCGCCTGAGCGGCTAATGAACGAGCACTTACGTGGAAAACTCCCGGCAACAACTCACCGGCAATTTTGTACATGTTAGGAATCATCAAAAGTAACCCCTGCGATGCAGTAAAGGTTGAAGTCAACGCACCTGCTTGTAACGAACCATGAACGGCACCGGCAGCACCGGCTTCTGACTGCATTTCCTCTACTTTTACAGTCTCACCAAAAATGTTTTTTCTTCCACCGGCAGCCCATTCGTCGATGTACTCCGCCATAGTTGAAGAAGGCGTTATTGGATAGATTGCAGCTACCTCGCTAAACATATAAGCGATATGTGAAGCGGCATAATTACCATCACAGGTAATAAACTTCTTTTCTTTAGCCATTTGTTTAATATTTAAGTTTTAACTACTATTATTTAGAATTATTCTAATTTACTGAATGTCAGACAATAAAAATACAACAATATGTCGATTACATCTACATTTTTAATATAAAAATCCGAAAAGCCATAAAGGAATGTTCCCCTGGCTTCCTATCTCCACCATATCTCGTGCTTGCAATATCCCCGGTTTAGCTTTATCACTGCCTCCGTTGCCACAAATTACAAATTGATGCTTGTCGTCAACCTTAAAATCAGCCTCTTTAGAGTAGGTTAATTCGTGACTACATCCCACCTGATTGTAAAAGAATGTTTTATGTAAAATATCTTTTGCCGGTTCCGCCCTGCGTATCGAATATACCAGGTTAGGATTGTGCAAATAAATCATAGATGGTTTCTTTTGCATATCCTCAGGTCCATCATACAACAGTTTTACCAAACGCGCCTGGCGCAAATAATAAAGGTAGTTCATTACAGTGGCTCTGGAAGTATTGATATGTGCGCTTAGCTTACTCACATTAGGTTGAAAAGGAGCTTCACCCCCAATTTTATATAATAACTTCCTTAACCGCGGCAAATATTTCAGTTCAATCTGACGAAGAAAACTAATGTCAATCTCCAATATTAGGTTGAGACTTTTCATCAGATTCTCTGCATAATGTGTATTATCCAAAAAAAACGGATAGTAACCGTGTTTCAGATAATCGCCAAAGTAAGCCAATGGTCTAATCCGGGTAACTATATCCCTGGCTAACTCCTCATGCCTTTCCAAAATTTCCGAAAGAGAATATGACTCAAAGGAGACGCCCGTTTTAAGTTCCAGGAATTCTCTGAACGAAAACCCTTCCAGTTTATAGGAATGAACTATTTCTTTTAGGTGTGGGTTTTCTTCGCGCAACCTCATCACGGTAGAACCCGAAAACACAATCTGCAAATCCGTAAAATTGTCGTAACAGTATTTCAGTTCTTCCGACCAACCCGGATATTTATATACCTGATCCAGCACCAGTGTTTTGCCCCCTGTTTTTCGGAACTGATCGGCAAATGACACAATGGTGTTTTCGCTAAAGTAGAGATTATTCAAGTTTACATACAGGCATGCTCTATCCGTTCCATAGGTACGCTTGGCAAAATCCAGCAGAAAGTCGGTTTTACCAACTCCCCTGGTTCCCTTAATTCCGATTAAACGATGGTTCCAATCAATTTCGTCCATTAACTTACGTCGCAAAGGCACTTGTAAGTTTTCAATCAGATATTTATGTGTTTCAAAAAATGACTGCACGCTGTCTTTTTGTAATTTTAACATGACAAATGTAATATTCGCAGCCATAAAATTGCAATCTCTACATTACATTTTTACCCCCAAGATGTAATTTATACTTATTAAAAATAAGACTTTTTTACCACGTTGACTTTATAAATGGAGAAAGTAGCGATGCGTTGTAAGAGGTAAAAGATGAGTAAAAAGCACGGTGCGGTGAGTAAAAAGCGAAGACATAAGAAGGGAGAAGAGAGCAAAAAACACAAGGTGAGAAACAGCGTATGGAAAATACAGCACCCCCACCTTCCTTACCACGCAATTGCTCTTCACCCGGCCCAAGGCCATGGGAAGAGCCCTGACAACACTTATACTATAGACCACTGACATTTGACCGGTAACCGATGACCATCGATTGAAGACTGCCGACCATTGACTGATGACTGTTGACTGATGACTACCCTTCCAGCCAGTTCTTAAACTCCTTAATCCTCTCACGCGAAACCAGCATATCATCTTCCCGGTAAGCTTGTATTTTAACCTTTATACGAGCGGGTCCAAGTGATACCACATCCTCAAGCGAGGCTAATGAAATAATATGCTTTCTGTTGATTCTAAAAAAAATTGCAGGGTCAAGCATATCCACTAGCCTATCCAGTGCATAATCTACCAGGTAGTTTTTACCCATTTTAGTCAGGAGGTAAGTCGCTTTTTCGAAGCTGTAAAAGCAGGCTATTTCGGCGGTGTTAACGGGGCGAATATGCGCACCAACCTTCACAACGAATCGATCTTTATATTCGGGGGTTTTATTCTGGATGGCTTCCAGCAGTTTTGAAATATCCGGCATCGAAGGTTTCACCTCTTCTTTTTGGGCGAAGCTCCTGTATTTGCTCAACGCATCGCACAATGCGTTTTTGGTCAGTGGTTTCAGTAAATAATCAACACTGTTTACCTTAAAAGCCTGGAGAGCGTATTGGTCATAAGCAGTGGTAAATATGATAAACGAGGCAACCGTCACCCTGTTAAATATTTCGAAACAAATACCATCGCCCAAATGCACATCCATAAATATTAAAGGGGGATGCATGTTTGACTTCAACCATTCTTCTGCGCTTGAAACACTGTCCAACACATCCACCACTTCAATTTCCGAATCACATTCTTTCATCAAAACCGAGAGATGTGTGGCTGCCAATGGCTCATCTTCTATAATTAAAACTTTCATCATTCAGGCAACGTTTTCTTCCATACGTAACAAAGGTACTTTAACGGTAAAGTGCGAATCCGTATTTTCAACTACAAAATTACGATCCGTTAAAAACTTATATCTTTCGCCCAGATTTTTCAGTCCCAACTTTTCTCCGTCAACAGGATTTAAATAGGGTTTCAAGTTGTTTTCCACCACTAAATAATCATCCTGTAAAAATAATCTGATTTTTAATTTATTCTCCTTACTGACCTGATTATGCTTGATGGCGTTTTCTACCAACATTTGCAAAGTCATCGGGATAAGTTGAAAATCATCTAAATTATCTAT
The DNA here is from genome assembly GCF_052400645.1 of Saccharicrinis sp. GN24d3. Lineage (NCBI taxonomy): Bacteria > Pseudomonadati > Bacteroidota > Bacteroidia > Marinilabiliales > Marinilabiliaceae > Saccharicrinis > Saccharicrinis sp. GN24d3. The sequence continues at coordinate 172,931 of NZ_JBQTGI010000008.1, read as the reverse complement.
TTGTGTTTCGACAATAATATTATCGCCAAAACGTTCCTTTTGTAGGTTAATATATTGGTTTACAAATTGCATTTCTTCTTTCACCGAAACTATTTCCTTACCTCTAAATCCCAGGAGATCCCTATAAAAACCGGATAGTTTGTCCACAAACACCCCTGCCCTTTCTGCATCTAACTTAATCAAGGAACTTAATACATTTAAGCTGTTGAACAAGAAATGCGGATTAACCTGATTTCTCAGCACCTTATATTGCAACGATATAGCTTCTTGTTTAAGTTTTTCTTTCGCCAACAGCGATTCCTGCCATTCAAAAAAGAATGCCCTGGCATAAAAAAACTGAGTGATAAAATACAGAACCGCATACTCCAAAAGCAATATTTTTTTCCCAAATGGCCAAAACTCATCCCAGCTTAAATCCATTAAAAATCCATACCAAAACCAATTGGTAAAAAGTATTACTATGGATGAATACGCCGTGGTTACCAAAAATGCGATAAAAAAACTGCTGACAGGGCGTTTGATCCAGGAAAGCCATCGCTTATCTACCAAACAAAAAACAAAACCGTTGGCAAAAAGACCATATCCGATCATCAAGGAATAACCCGCATTATAAAGGAAATTTTTAAAACTGGAAGGCAGACGTCCGCCCAACACAAGTGCCGACACTGTTCCGATCAGGATACAGATTCCACCAATGATTAAGAACTTTTTGAGGTTCCATCTATTCTGTTTTTTATTCAACTTTCCCATTCCTTTTTACTTTTGCTTATTCCATCCATATTTTAAAAACTTTTCCAAAGTTTAAAACTTTGGGAAAGGCAAGTTTTCGAATACCCTACTCCTCTTTGCACTGTTCCAACATTTTATGATTGTGCCATTGTCCCCACGAAGGCCACAAATCCCCCCTTGCGCTATTGTTATTAAAAAGCGTATCGGCCTTTTCAAACAGCACTTTCGCTTTTTTCTTTCCTCCACCAAACATCGCCGGCGTATGATATATATTGTTACCCCTGCAATAATACAGTCTGGGATTTTTATTGTCCAGGGCCTCTGCTTTATCCAATTCACCATTCGAAAGCATGGAATATTTCATTCCCCTGGCCGGACCTGTAATCCGCATGGAATAGAGCAAAGCCTGTAAGACGTGTATTTCCGATTCCTTAGGTTTCGATTCCAAAAGCCTGTCCATATAGCTTTGAGCCAAATCTAAATGTTTGTCAATTTCGTCTTCGTCTTTTATAAAAAAGGCGATTCGCACCAACGAATACGTAGCGTAATATAATGGCAACCAATCCTCCTTTTCTTTTTCAGCCACCCGGTAAAAAGCGGCTGAAACAGCCGTTAATTCTTGGGCCGTTTTTGATTGATACATTTTTTCAATGTTTTGCTGCATTACTTCTTCATAATTTTCCGCATTAATATCCATCTTAAATACAAAAACAAGAATGAACACTGTTAATATAACTGTTAGCTTTTTCATGATGATAATAATTTATGCCAATCGTACCTGGCTGTTATTTTAAAGTTATAAATATTCCTATAAAAGCAAACTGCTGAATGTCATTTGTTATAGGTAGGTAAACAGAAGCTCCATCTGATTTGCGGACGGGACTTTGTTGATATCCGTATACATTTTTTGATCCCAACGCATTGGATAAAGACAAGTGAATAATGGTTTGATTGCCGAAAACTTGCGTAATATGACTCAGATTCAAATTAAGTTCGTGCGTTACATCACCTGGGTGGGTGATTTTTCCGTTGGACGTATTCTCGTACCAGTTTCTTCCACTCGCTATCCAATATGTCCCTCCCAACAGACACCGAACAGCCGAGATCCAATATTTCCCCACCGCCGAGAAGTTATGGTTAGATACAAAACCTGGCTGCGCCCTAAAGTCAAAACTCTTATATTTTCTGTGTGTATCGATATAGGAGTACGAAAGCCAATATTCCAGGAATTTGATGGATTCGTTATCCCGCCAAAACAAATCCAGTCCAATCGCCTCTCCGCTCCCTGTATTGTTATAATATTCCGCATCATAGAGTTCCTGCCCATCATATTTCACCAGTTGTGAATATTTTTTGTAATAGGACTCTATCCTAAAAAAACGCTCGTCCATGCTTCCTGTTTGATATCCCAAAATATAGTGTGTCGCTCTTTCAAAATTCAGGTCGGATGAAAATTTTAATTCATCGGGATGCGGGTTCTGATAAAAATGCCCGTAGGATGCTGATATCTGACTCCGTTTTCCTGTTGCGACGGCCATTCCAAGTCGCGGTGCCAGACTGCTGCGTTTTAACAAAGACGAATATTCGTACCTGACACCAGTTGACAAGGCCATATTTCCAGAGAGCTGCAACTGTGATTCTGCAAAAGCGCCCGATAAAAAATCCTGAAACTGAGGATTAAAATCGGATGAATCGGGATGCGCTCTGTACGTCTGAGAATAATCGGTTAATGTATTGCTCACGCCGTACCTCAGCTTGATTCCATCGCCCAATTCATGAATCAACATCGCTCGTGACTCCGAATTTGTTTCCCTGTTTCGGATATGCTGCGATGCGTATGTTATATCGGGATTGTCGATAGTTATCGAAACGCCTGCCTTAATGGATGTATTATCGTTCAAGGGCTGACGATAGGTAATATTCCCGTAATAATTGTTGTTTTTCGATTCGGTGGTATACCAAATATCATCAACTCCACCATTTGTTTTAAAACGGGTTTCCCCAACATCTGCCGTAAAATAAGCTTTCAGCATTCCATTCGTTTTGGTTTTATGCCGATAGATAATACTTGCGCTCCCCGCTTCCGTAGGCTTTTCCCAATCAAATTTGGTTTTTACCATTCCGTAATAAGCAGCCATATTGATATAACTTCCTAATATCGAAATGGAATTATTCTTCCACGTTTCGGTTATATTGGCTTCCGCTCCTAGACTCATCAACGACAGCGACAAAACATCTTCGGTAAACAAATCGTTACTTTCCAATACCAATACCGATGACAAAGCCTGGCCATATTCCGCTGAGTATCCCCCCGTATTAAACATCACACCTGAAAACAATGACGGAGAAAACCGTCCGCGGGTTGGCACATCCGGAACTTTGGAGTAATAAGGTTTTCCGGCAAGAACGCCATCAATCACTGTTTTTGTTTCATATGCCTCACCACCTCTTACCAACAATCTACCGTCGTCATTGGCCTGCTGTGTGCCGGGCAAGGTATTTAAAGCGCCTGTTATACTTCCCAACGATCCCGCGGTTGTGTAGATATCGCGCGACTTCATGACGGAAGCCTTATGTTTGTCTCCTGCCGCAAAATTTCCTGCAGTTACTGTAACCGCCTCAATACTCTGCGTGCTTTCTTTCAAAAGGATGTCAATATGATGATCTCCTGTCGAAATTTCTTGTTCAAATGGTTTATATCCGATAAAACTCGCAACCAATATTAATTCTCCCAGCGTTGGTGTTAGCACTTCAAAATACCCGTTTATATCACTGATACCTCCATCATAAGTATCTTTAAAAAAGATATTAACGCCTACAATAGGCTCCCCTTTTTTATTGGTTACATGGCCTATAACACGAGTTTGCGCAACCAAATGGACGGAAATAACGAATAGGATTGCAAAAAGGACTGCCTTCATGATTCAGTGTTATTTTTAATGACAGTTCAAAATTGCCAACAAACACCCGAAAGACGAAAAAGAGATGACCGAACGGTTGTTTTTTTAGGATAAGTCGTATTTGGTCATTGTCTGATTAGTCATTGGCCATGGTTTGCTCAATTCCCATTTAAAAATTAAGGCTGTAAAAAGCCGTGGTTATTAAATCCACAACATGCATTAGAAATCCTGTTACGCGATTAAGCTATTTCAAAACAAAACGTTTTACTCAGTGCTTCAACTCAACAGAGCGGTGCTACACCTCGTTTCAGCAACGCCTTGTTTTATGGTATTTCAAAGGCGCATTACACACCTCTAAAGCATCACCCGGGAAACATCCAAAGCTTGCCTAAGCAAAAAAGGAAGCCATGGTTAAACAACCATTAGCTCCCGGTGCTAAAAGAAGGCCATGGTTAAACAACCATAGGCTCCCAGGCAAAAAAGGAGGCCATGGGTAAATAACCATTGGCTCCCGGGCAAAAAAGGAGGCCATGGGTAAATAACCATTGGCTCCCGGGCAAAAAAGGAGGCCATGGTTAAACAACCATTGGCTCCCGGGCTAAAAAGGAAGCCATGGGTAAACAACCATAGGCTCCCGGGCAAAAAAGGAGGCCATGGGTAAACAACCATTGGCTCCCGGGCTAAAAAGGAGGCCATGGGTAAACAACCATTGGCTCCCGGGCAAAAAAGGAGGCCATGGGTAAACAACCATTGGCTCCCGGGCTAAAAAGGAAGCCATGGTTAAACAACCATAGGCTCCCGGGCAAAAAAGGAGGCCATGGGTAAACAACCATTGGCTCCCGGGCAAAAAAGGAGGCCATGGTTAAACAACCATTGGCTCCCGGGCAAAAAAGGAAGCCATGGGTAAACAACCATTGGCTCCCGGGCTAAAAAGGAAGCCATGGGTAAACAACCATTGGCTCCCGGGCTAAAAAGGAGGCCATGGGTAAACAACCATTGGCTCCCAGGCAAAAAAGGAAGCCATGGGTAATTAACCAAGGGCGCACCCACCATGCAAAATTAAAAACTGAAATCCTCAAGTTGGTTTACTACAATATACCAATCCCAAAACTGCCCTTAGGCTATATCTAAAACGACTGCCAGCCCATATAAAACGGATTCTTCACATTACCCATCAATCACAGATCCCGGATAAACCACTGCCATAGGCTTGCTTAACCACCTCAGGGCAACGCTTGCAATCCTGCGCTCAGCTAACTCAGCCCTCTTTTAAAATTAAAGGTTGTAGAAGGCTGCAGCTGTTCCGAGGCATTGAACTTTTTAAACAACTTAACCGGTAAGTGCTTCGATGGGGCCTCGGTGCGCAAATCGAACATAAACCTAAAGAAACCTTCTTTCTTTAATGTATGGGCATATTGCATTAACGCCACCGGTGTATTAGAATAAACCGATGTCATTCCGTTGTGCACATAACGTTTAAATTCCTTATCGGTATTGTCCATAAATTCGTTTTCCGGATGGTATACCTCCACTGGCATACGGGCAAAAAACAACTCCGGGTTGGCATAAACAGGTACGATTCCATCCCTTGAAGTTCCTTTCTGCAGGTTTTCGAAGTCGTTTTCAACGGGATAAGTCACATGCTGCACGCCAAAGGTCTTTATTCCCCTTATGGCAGCATCATTGTACACATATACTCTTTCGTTGGTAATTACCTTACAACCTTTGGGCAGCATGTCCAATTGCGAAAGATGGCTGACCACAAAGTTTTTCATCCCTTTGCGGGTAAGCCACTTGATGTCTTGCAGCCATTCCTGCAAATGCGTTTCCGCCACAAAACCCGGCAGCTCCATATAAAAACGGAACAAATTCTTTTTAAAGAAAGGACTGTCAAATGGTATCTTACGCCAATCTTTTTTTGAAAGATCCAGGAATATTCCTTTAAAATCATCAACACGCAATTTACGTAACCACTCCACATTGTCGATGCGCACAAAAAATTCCGGTTTACTGCTTTGTTGGTTTTTAATCTGGATATCCTGCCTTATTTTTCTTTTGTAGGCCCCACTTACAGGTTTTATATTTTTGTGTTTTAACTCCTCAAACTTATTGGAGAAATTTTTGGATGGCAATCCTATTAGATACACATCGTCCCCTCTCCTGATTGCTTTCTCAGTAAAAACCTGATAGTTCCCGGACTCCGCAGTCACCTCTTTTACCTTTACAGATACTGACTCCCCTAGCTTGTTCACCACGCGTAACTGTTGCCCTCTCTCAATATTTAGTTCCGATTGAACGAAAAAGCCATCGTCACTTAACTTTTTCACCGTTCCCAGAAATATTCCGTTATTGGTATTATCAGAGATAGCGCCCCGCACATTACCGCCCATAAAATAATCGGTCTTTTCGCGTCCAAAATCCCACTTCAGCATTTCCTCTGCCTCAGGCAATTTTCCGGGATGATCGATGACCATGCGATACGCCTGTGCAACCCGATACACATAAGCTGCCGACTTCATCCGTCCTTCAATCTTTAAAGAAGCCACTTTCATCTTCGCGAAGTCAGGAATCAATTTAATCTGCTGATTGTCTTTTAGCGAGAATATGGCATGGTCTTTTCCATTGTCCTTAAAAACCCTTCGGCAAGGTTGGGTGCACTGACCACGATTAGCCCCTTTTCCTCCCAGATAACTACTAAACAGACACAATCCAGAAAACGAATAACACAAAGCACCATGAACAAATATCTCAATCTCGCATTGTGCTTTATGCATGATCAATTCCAGTTCCCGATGGGTTAATTCACGGGCTAATATCACCCGATCAATGCCTGTTTTTTTGGAGAAGTTGGCACCAATGGAATTATGATTGGCCATTTGTGTGCTGGCATGAATTACTAATTTCGGGAAAAACTTCTTTGCCAGATACCAAACGCCCCAATCCTGAATAATTACAGCACTAACAGATGTTTGCGACAGAAAATTCAACACATCCAATAATTCCGGGATCTCGTGGTTCTTGATTACGGTATTTAGCGTAACGTAGATTTTAACGTTTTTCTTCCCCGCCATATCCAGCATGGTAATCAATTGCGGATTGGAGAAATTAACCGCACGTCCCCGCGCATTAAACTGTTTCAATCCCAAAAAAATGGCATCTGCCCCTCCCTCTAATGCCGCATGAAACGACTCAATATTCCCTGCCGGGATCAACAACTCCGGTTTAAAATCCATCTAAAATTTTTCTGTGTGGTAAATGATTTTGCAAAAGTAGTAAAAATAGTTTTCAGTCCACATTAGGCAGTTGGTAGTCATTTTCCCATAATAAAATCTATTGACTAACAACTGCCATTGGGGGCAACGCATACCCCCTAATTCTTTAAACTGGCATAGTCATTTCACTTACGCCTATCGTTGCGCCCCATCAATTTCACTTATAAAAATATTTTCAGCGTAAATCTATAACATCAATAAATACAATAAATTATCACTAGTGTCCGACAAAAACACGTTCCTCAAAACCTAAAGCTCTCTTGTCTCAAGCTAAAAGGAAATATAAAATAAATTGGATTGGTAGAAGAACGATATAATGCCAGTATTAAAAAGGTTAAAGATTACACCTTTTGACAATGGCATCCACAATTCTTTCTGCTGTCTTTCCATCCCATAATTGAGGTCTAGAAGGTACTCTGTCAACCGACAGCAACTGTTGATAGGCATGCTTTATTTTATCAATATCATTACCTACCAACACTGAAGCTCCTCCATGCTCCTGCAAAGTAACAGGGCGCTCTGTATTCCACCTTAATGTTAAACATGGCGTACCCAATACACAGCACTCTTCTTGAAGTCCTCCACTATCAGTTAGCATTATTTTCGCATCCATGTTGATACGAAGCATATCATGATAACCCAGTGGTTGCAATAAAACAATATTAGGATGTTCTTCGATCATATCTAATAGGTCGAATGCCACGAGTTGTTTATAGGTTCTTGGGTGTATAGGCCAAAGTAATAATCGTTCAGAGGCTACGGTACTCACAAGAAACCGAATGATTGGTTCGAGAATTTTTCTTTGATCTACATTCGAGGGCCTATGCATTGTTATCACGGCATAATCTTGAATATCCATTTGGGGAACGTGGTTTGCTTTAACAAGGTTATTGGCTATAATATCACGTATATTTAGTTCCGTAGCTTTGTTTCGATTAGACTCAAGCGTATCAATCATAATGTTCCCTACAAACTCAACTTTCCCACTATCCACCCCTTCTGCTAATAAATTCTGATTTGAAATCAGATCAGGCGTAAGTAATAAATCCGATAACCGATCCGTAACCAAACGATTAATTTCTTCAGGCATTGAAATATCACCAGAACGCAAACCTGCTTCAATATGAGCCACTTTTATATGTTCTTTTTTCGCCGTTACAGAACATGCTAAGGTGGCATTTACATCTCCTACTACCACAACCCAATCCGGCTTTTCTTTTATTAAAACTTGCTCAAAGGCAATCATGGTTTTCCCCACTTGCTCAGCATGAGAACCACTTCCAATACCCAGATTGATATCAGCTTCAGGAATCTCAAGGCTCTCAAAAAATGACTTACTCATTCTATCGTCGTAATGCTGACCAGTGTGAACTAAAATATGGTGAATTTCTCCATGATCAGTTCGGTTATAATCATTAATGGCTTTTATGAATGGAGCAATTTTCATAAAATTAGGACGAGCTCCTACAACTGATATAATTTTCATATTGGCTTTTATTTTGAAGCATTAAATAATCATTTAAAAATACACTTTTTTCTGATTGGGCAACTAAATTACTTGTGAATGATGGAGATCTTATGATTATTATACACAATCTTAGGACGAATATCACGCTTCTCTTTAGATGCGTAGAATACCTATTTTCTAATTATCTTAAATAAAGACGCAGGAGCAAAGCAAACCAGTCACTAAGTGCAATAAAATATCTGCATTGCAAGCAATTAGCATACAAACCAACCGTCTATCTTGCTTGATTAAATAGTGCATCTAAGAAAACTCTCTATTTGATAAATTCTCCTTGGTGATTACCCTTAACCCCTAAAGGGGAATTAGCTCTCTACGGAGAGTTCTCCCTTTAGAGCCTGTCCCAAACTCGTAATCGGGAGAGTTAGAGGGTTTTTAAAAGAGAATTGTTACCTTTTCTTATAGCCATTAAAAAACTTAAATCAACTACACATACCCTTTTACGCTATACACGGCATATCCAACCCATTCTTTAAACAACAGTTCCCAGGTGGCCAAAACGGATGCTGATGGCATAAAACATTCCCAAATTTCTGGCGGCACATTGCCTTGCAATGCATCTGTTTTAAAAGGGGTAACATCTATTCCCACTTTCTTAAAGCAACCTAATGCCCGTTTCATATGAAAGCCCGATGTAACCAACAAAAACTTTTTGTCTGATATCCCTTCGGCTTTCAGCAACTTCCATGTTTCTACCGCATTTTCGTAGGTATTTCTGGCCTGCCATTCGGTTAAAATACTGTCCTCGGGTATTCCTAATAACACCAGGTATTCCTTTAAAAATTCACCACTGCTTTTTTCCCGTATAATAATCCTGCTTGAACCTCCCGTAAATATAAAACGGTTGGCTTTTCCTTCTTTGTATAATCGAACAGCTTGCAATAAGCGGTCACTGCTTCTTGTAAATTGAATTCGCCGGGACTTTGAACGGTAATTTGAAAATCCCCCCAACAATATTATTCCTTCGTACTGTTGCAAACTTTCTGACTTTTCCAACTCACCTTCCCACCAACCGCTTACCTGATAATAGATAAGTTGGTTCGAAAAAACAATCAGTATGCCAATAGCCAATACCAGTAAGAGACGTCGTTTTTTTAAATTATTAAAAACCATAAAGGACAATAATAACATTAAGACCCACCAAATAGGGGAAAGGAAAAAAAGCAATAATTTTGATAGTAAAAAAAACATGTAATTTATTTAGAAACCTTCTAAAAACATTTTAACAGTTGAAAAATACAAAGAACATTTGATATATTGTACTGTAAATTATGGTATGTGAAAATCATTGAATTTTTTAATAGTATAGTATGCATTTTAAAGAGTTAATGAGGTCGCGGTATGCTGTCAGGGCATATCACGAAAACAAGGTAGATCAAACTTTAATAAAGCAGGTTGCCAACGCAGGCAGACTTGCCCCTTCGGCTGCTAACCATCAACCATGGAAATTTATTGCCATTGACAATGAAGACTTACTCAATAAAATACGAGGAGCTTACCCCCGGGAATGGTTTCAAAAAGTTGCGAACCTGATCGTTGTTTACGGCAATCATGCAGAATCTTGGAAAAGATCTTTCGACGGCAAAGACCATTGCGATATAGATGTAGCCCTAGCCATAGACCATATGACCCTGGCGGCAACAGAACTTGGGTTGGGAACCTGTTGGGTTTGTCATTTCAATCCTGAAATTGTCAACGGCGCCCTGCAACCAGAAAAAGGTTGGGAACCCATTGCCATCGTAGCGATTGGATATCCGGTTGAAATTAAAGCACCCGAGAAAAAACGCAAGGGTATTGATGAGGTGTTAAGTTTTAACAAATGGTAAAACCACAGATCCTAAAACAACAGCTTTAAAGTTGCAAGCTTTTATTTTAGGATTTTTTCACTTTCTTGCCAGCCGCATTTACATCCATCTTTGAAGTAAACTCAATAATATGGGGAATTTTATAGGCGGCTAAATTATTACTACAATATTCCTTGACAAATTTTTCATTCAATTCATTATCGGCATCATTTTTCACGACTGTTGCTTTTATCGCTTCACCAAGCACTTCATCGTGTACCCCATTAATAGAACAGTCTACCACGCCTGGCATCGAAACAATCACCTCTTCAATTTCTTTTGGACTTATTCTTTTACCTCCCGCCTTAATAATTTCTTTTTTACGTGCTGCGTGATAAATAAAACCATCCTCGTCTATTTTGGCCAAATCACCGGTATATAGCCAACCATCCTTTAGCGCCTCTTCTGTTGACTTTTTATCTTTATAATAGCCCAGCATTACATTGTCACCTTTTGCTACAATCTCGCCTACAACACCTGGTTCGGTAGGAACGCCATTTTCATCTACCACCTTTAACTCCACTCCCGGAATACCTTTACCAATGGACCCAAGCTTATCCTGTAACCTCTCAGTTGGCAAGTACGACAACCTTGCAGTGGCTTCCGTTTGCCCATACATCACAATAAATTTAGTGCTGGGCTGGGCCTTTTGAAACTCTTCGATAAAGACTGTATGTAGCTTCCCCCCCGCCTGTGTCACATATCTTAGATGTGGAAAAACTGCTGTTTTAAAAGTATCAGACTTGCGCAAAAGAATCTGAAAATGACTTGGGACTCCTGCAAAACCCGTACATTTATATTTTTCCAGATCCTTAAATACTGAACCTAGGAATATAAAGTTGTTGTTCAAAACAATTTTTCCTTTGACTTTTAGGTGCGTATGCAAAAGGGATAGTCCGTAACAATAAAAGAATGGTAAAACACATTCCATGATATCGTCCGACGTTAATTTTAAATATTCTATTATCGAGGAAGTATTGGCGATAATATTTTTATGCGAGATCATCACCCCTTTAGGCATAGCTGTAGATCCTGATGTATAAATAATCTGTGCCAGGGTATCTTCAGCAAAATCCTGTTCAATTTTATAACCAATTTCTGACTGTTCACATAGTCCTTTTAATATATCCTCATCCCATATTTCATTAAAATCAACGGCTATTCGTTTTCTTAATAATTTAGGCACAAATGCCAACTCAACGCTTGCTTGATTCTTCACAAACTTTAAGGACTCTTTCTCTGTTGCAGGATTTAAAGGAATAACAACATTTCCTGATTTCATAATAGCCAAATAAGAAACTATAAAAAAGTTATTATTTGGTGACAATAATATCATTTTATTCCCTGACCCGTAATTTTCCTTTAGTTGAGCCGCCACTTTAGCCACCTGCCCACGCAAATCAACAAAGGACAAAGGCTCTCGTTGACCCAGGACAAACAAGTCATTATCGTTAACATCAGCTGGCAATAAATAATCTATACAATTCATAATTGGCTAGTTTAGATAACAAACAAAAACACTCCATGCAGTTTCATCATAGAGTGCTCATTATTGTATTGACATTTTTTATTACACTATAACATTCTGATTAATGTAATAATGATGCAAAGGTGCTGTTCTTAAATATTCTGTTGTCTTCTTTTTCCGTGCAAAGTTTTTGTAAATTTTATTAACTTCTTCAGGAGTCATTTCCATAACAGGGGCCACTTCTTCCGGCGTATAATTATTTTCCCATCCATACCACAACAAGTCCATTGATTCGAACGGCATTTGGTAGAAAAATTCTTCCTGCGTTTGTTCTGCAGAGTAGGTGTCCGTGGTAGGTGTCCGATCAATAATACCTTGAGGAACCCCGAGATGTCTCGCAATTTGATACACCTGTGTTTTGTATAAATTACCGATTGGCATTACATCCGCAGCTCCATCCCCATACTTTACGAAGAACCCCTGCTGAACTTCGTGTTTATTTGGCGTTCCCAGCACTGCGTAATTTAAAGCTTCCGCATGGTAATACAACATATTAGCCCTACACCTCTGTTTAAAATTTGAGGCAGCCACAATCTGCAAATACTCCTTCATGGGAAGGCGAGCTCTTTTTTCGGAACCATCTTCAAAGGTAACCGACACGTAGTGTACGGGTGGCAGGTTTTTATTCACAAATTCCTTGGGGATAATCACCTTCATCTTATCAACCGAAGGATCATATTCAGGAATTACACTTTTCACAGCTTCATCTCTTCTGGTATAACAGCCAAATCCATCCAAAGCACCGCTAATATTCTCAACAATGCTTTTTACGCCAAACTTATCAGCTAATTCTCTGGCCAGGTTTTCGCTATCCGGGCTCGAATCTGTTTCAGGAAGCATAATGCCCAATAGCTTATCAGCTCCGAATGCCTTGGTCGCGATAGCTAGTGTTGCTGAAGAATCAATTCCTCCGCTTATTCCAATAACTCCGCCATATCGGCGAAATCTTTTATAAACATCTTCGCGCATTTGCTCGCAGATGCCTTCAATTACTTCATCAATATTTTCAAGATGAAGAATGTCTTTCGAAAAAGGTTTACGGTCCATTAACATATTGCTATAACTTTTCTTGATAAGTTGGGTTCATCACCCTTCCTGGTTCGATCTCATCGGTTGACAGGTGACGATAATTTCTTATGTACAATTCATATAACACCTGGGTAGAAAGCATTCCCATAAGCGCCATATTATCTACTTCGTTTATTGTAGTGTTTTTTCGCAGCTTTGTCATTAGTTTTCCGGCTCTTGCTGCATCAAAAACACCTGCCTCTTTTAGTTTCGTTGCAGACAAATATTCATCCACAAAACCTGTTTTATCATTAAGCAAAGCTTGAGCAATTGGAGCCCGATAAGCTTGCTTTGGTCTCTTTAACACAGATTTAGGAATCACATCTTTAACTACCTGCTTTAAAAGATACTTTTCATCCAATCCTGAGATTTTTAAGTCATCCGGCAAACTTGCGCAAAACTCTATTATTCTGTGGTCTAAGAAAGGATAACGACCTTCAACGGAATTACCCATAGCCACACGGTCTCCTTGTGACGACAATAGATATCCCGACATAAATACATTGGATTCAATAAACTGGGCCTTAGCCAAGGGTGAATAATTACTTACTTTAGACGATATCCCTCGTTCGTACTCATTAACCAGGTCAGTCCCATTTAAATTTTCAAGGCTGTCACTTGTTAAGAAATTCCGAATTCGGCTGGTATTATTCCATCTCAACAAATGCGAATAAGCCGGAGAGTCAATTTCGGAGAGCTTATAACCAAAAAACAGTTTAAGCGCACTTGTTCCTGCATCTTTTATTTGCGGCAGATACGGGTACAGCTTTTTAAGTAACAATGGACGCAAATGCGAATCAGGGTATTTAGCCCAAAAATGTCTTATTATCGCTTCCTTAAAAATATTGTAACCACCCAGCATCTCATCAGCTCCTTCTCCGGTAATGACCACCTTAATGCCATTATCCCGTACAAGTTTAGAAAGTTTAAACATTGGGAATGGAGCGGTTCGTAAAACAGGTATCTCGGTATGCCAAATCACCTTTTCAAAAAGGTCAATTACATCTTCGTTTTTAAAAGAAACAGAATGATGTCTGGTATCAAAATGATGGGCTACCTCCTTTTGAAAAACAGATTCGTCAAAATCCTTTTCCTCGAAACCAATAGAAAACGTATTCAAGGCTTCAGGAAAAATCTTCTTGATAAAAGCTGTGGTGCTGGTGGAATCCAGACCACCACTCAAATAAGCCGCAACCGGAACATCCGCCCTCATCCTCAATTTCAAGGCATCCTTGAACAAATAACGAAAATCATCAACTGCATCAGACACAGATATATGACGGCAATTATCAAATGACAACGACCAGTAACGCTTTACGCTAAGTTTTCCGTTCTTTATCTTAGCATAATGACCTGGGGGCAATTCATATACATTTTTAAATGCTGTATTTGGCGTTTGGGTAGTCCAAAAAGTGAATATCTGGTTTAACCCTATAATATTCATTTGACGCCTTATTCCCGGATATTCGAATAAAGCCTTTATTTCAGAGGCAAACACAAAATCATTATGCACTTCGGAATAAAATAGGGGACGAATACCCATTCTGTCACGTGCCAGAAAAAGTTCTTTTTCAAATGAATCCCAGATGGAAAATGCAAACTGTCCGTTTAATTGGTTAAGACACTCAACGCCAAACTCCAGATACATATGCAAAACAACCTCTGTATCACAATTTGTTCGAAATTGGTGACCTTTCTTTTCTAGTAAGGATTTTAGTTCGGGATGATTGAACACCTCACCATTATAGGCTATCCAATACCTTCCATCCTGCGTGCACATGGGTTGTTGACCTGAGGCCAAATCAACAATGCTCAATCTAACGCTGCCTATATATGCGTCATCAGACAAATATACCCCGCATTCATCCGGTCCCCTATGCCGAATGCGAGTTAACATGGCATTTAAGACTTGCCTGGGGTCATTTAATATGTCATTCGTTACAAATCCTGCAATCCCACACATCTATTTTAAGTCAACAGTCAACAGTCAACAGTCAATGGGAAAATAAACCATAACTAATAACCAATGACCAATTTACTAATGACTAAACTAAGCCGCTTTTTTTTTCTCCACAAAGGCAGCTATTCTTTCAACACTACCAAAATTCTCTTCCTGTAACTCCGTATCTTCAGTTACAATATCAAATTCGCTCTCCAAAAAATTAATGAGTCCTAACAACCCCATTGAATCAAAAATACCCTCATCAAATATCAAAGTTTCATCTTTAATAACCGATGGCTCACTAAATGTAGTTTCTGCAATGAAATTCCTAATTTCTTCTTTCATATTTTTGTCTATTACAATTACCATATATATATTAAATATAAAGCTTTTTAATTTAGAATATGGTATAGTTTGCCGAATACCATATTTTTTTAGATAAACGTAATTGTTTTCTAAATCTTAAGCTTTCTATTACCATAATGAAAGCTTGAAGAATCACCCTTTACAAACCTACCCAATACTGCACTTCAATCGAATTAGTATATTAACACACCCTTAAGTTTACGGTCACATCCTTATTTCAGCAACAATTGACTATCCAACTCACTATAGCGGCTGTTCTGAGATTTATATTCAGGCACCAAATCTTTCATCCTACTTACCAGCAAATGACTTCCCTCGATTTTTAGCGCCAACAACAAATCATCCAGTTTATCCTTAATTTGTTGATATTCATATTGTCTAACCTTCGCAATCATTATTTTATCATGATGTGTTGGCAAAGTATTTTCTTTGGATGCCAAAAGTTCCTCATAAAGCTTTTCACCTGGTCTTAAACCGGTATAAGCGATATCGATGTCTTCTCCTAACTTCAATCCCGATAGTTGGATCATCTCTTTAGCCAGATCATCAATTTTAACAGGCTCTCCCATATCGAACACGAAAATCTCACCGCCATTCCCCATAAAACCAGCTTCCAGCACCAATTGACAAGCTTCCGGGATAGTCATAAAAAACCGGGTAATATCCTTGTGGGTAACAGTTATGGGGCCTCCTCTTTTTATTTGTTTTTTGAACAATGGCACTACAGAACCATTAGAACCTAAAACATTACCAAAGCGAGTTGTAACAAATTCTGTTCGTATTCCTCCAGACTGGGATAAAGCTTGTATATAGATCTCACAAATTCGCTTGGAAGCTCCCATTACGTTGGTTGGATTAACTGCTTTATCCGTAGAAATCATCACAAACTTTTCAACTTTATAATCAACCGCTAAATCCGCAAGCACTTTCACCCCCCCAATATTAACTCTAATGGCTTCATAAGGGAACTCTTCCATTAACGGTACGTGCTTATATGCAGCAGCATTGAAAACTATATGCGGCCTGTATTTTCCGAATACTTCGTGCATTCGCTGTTCATTTGTGACATCCGCCAAAACAACATCGAACGGGGCATCACTATGACTCAATATCAATTCTTGTTGTAAATCATACAATGCAGATTCGGCGATATCAATCATCACAATTTTTTGAACCGGGAAACGTAAAAGTTGACGCACTATTTCCGAACCTATTGAACCTGCCGCACCGGTAACCGCAATAACTTTGCCTTCCAGGCCTTCCATTATTTGAAGTTGGTTCAATTTAATCTCGTCGCGGCCAAGGATATCCTCTATTCGAATATCCCTGATTTGTTTTTGGTTAGAAATACCGTCAATCCAATTTCCTACCGATGGCATCACCTTCAGTTTCCAACCCTTATCCAAACAAGCATCAGCAATTTGATGTTTACGTTGAACAGAAATGCCGTTTATTGCTAATATTATAACACCTACTTGCTTTGACTGGCCAATTTTCAAAGCTTTTTCCCAGCTCATGACCGGAATAGAGTGTAATATCATATTCCATTTGTTTACGTTGTCGTCAATAATGCCTACCACATTATACTTGTTTATTTTATCACCCCTGATAGCTTCCAGCGTAATCTGACCCATATCACCTGCTCCATAAATAAACACATTGGTTGTGGTACTTTTCCTGGTTAAAGAGGCATAAACCTCTCTTACAAACATCCGGAATGCAAAACTTAGCATTACGGTCATTAAAAAATGAAATACAAGGGCTAATCTTGGAATATGGAATACTTCAAAACCAATAAGATTAAAAAATATACTAGAAATTAATAAGAAACCAAATGCTGTCACACATGCTATTATCAGTAATTTAAGCTCATTGTAGTTACTATGACGAATAACACCCCTATAAGATCCATAAAACAAATATGATCCTAAGTAAGTTACAAATACCCACAAAGCTCCTATTGCCAATTCTGATACCGAATACGAAGAAAGTTGGACATTTATTCTAAGAATAAAGGCTAGAAAAAATGCGTTCACAACTATTCCCATATCAATTAAAAGAATCCACCAAGGTGAAACAGTCCTACCATTAAAAATATTTAACAATAAAGATTTCATATATTTGAACTTTAATGACTAAAACAGAAAATTGATATTACAAACCCAACTATCAATAAAGACGAACAACTCAAACTTCTCATGATAATGTATTAAACCCTAACTTCATTAATAAAGCAATTAAAACATTACTACGACATTCAATTTATGATTTTTTTACGTTGATTGTAGGATTAATTTACAATATGGGGATGTTTTATGATGAATGGCTACATTGATTTGTTAAATCATTAGAAAAGCAGTACAAAAAAGGTAAATCCCAAGTTGGACTTACCTTTTTATTTTTTAATTTAAACAGATAGTTAAAATTAACTCCCTACTCACCTGATACTAAAAACTCTTCAAAATCGTCAGGATAGTTTCCATTTTCATCTACTTCAGGTCTTTTATCCAATGGAAGTTCCGGGATACTTTCAATAAATTCAATATCTTCCTCCCTTAAATCAATACCTCGATCAGTTAAATTATGCACAATAGTTTGTAGTTTTTCCACTATTTCCTCATAACTCATGTCCATAGAAGCCGATTTCAAAGAATTACCAACAACCATTTCGTAATTAACCATTCTCCACCCAATAAGATCTAACAACCTCATCAATACTTTTGAACTAGTCACCCCAAGTATACGGTATATAGCACTATTGTCAGGTCTTGGCAATCCCAGATTAGCACAATAAAGGTATATCGTTACAGTTCGCGTTTGTCCTGGATTTAAGCGAAGCCATGTCGTTTGAATTTGGATTCCATGTTGGAAATTTCCGCCTGTACATTCCCAAATTAGCCCTTTGGGAAAAAAGACTGTTCTACTTCGGATACCTTTGTTTTGTAAGGTAATTTTAAGCTTTACTTCACTCCCACTTCCATAACAAGCCAAGTCTCCAAGCGATTTTAAACTTGTTGCGGTTTCCTGTTCGTCCAATCCGGTTATTACTCCTTCTAATAGAATATCATCCGGCAATTCAAAATTTTCTGTAATCTCCAATTGCCCAGAAGTGTCTCCCAATCCTGGAATTTCTCCAGGAACCTCTTGCGTTATGGAATCTTTTTCACATGACCCCAATCCCAAAGCAAAAATAGTTATAAATACAAGTAATAATTTATTCATCATATAAGCTTTAATTAGTTCTGAATGTAATATACAATGTAATATACAACTTGTATGCTCTAGAACACAAAAAAATTGACCAATAATAATTGTTTATTGATTAACTACCTCTGTTCGTAAAATATTACTGGATGAAAGTAAATTGAGAAAAGTTTACACTAATTTTCATCTATGGTATTACCGCAGTGAAATAGTTCTGCCAGTATAAATAGAAAGAAATCTGGCCTAATGGTATTCTCTACCTGTTGTTTAATTTTTAATTACAACCTTGATTGTTTCCATATCTGCAGAACTGACAAGGGAAATCAGATATACACCAGAAACAAGATCCGAAGTGTAAAACTTACACCGATTGCTTTTAATTGGCTGTTCCGACATTTTTTTACCCCGCAGATCATAAAGAACCGCTTCTTGAAATTCAGTCTTGTCTCCAAGTTCTACGATAATCGACCCTTTATCTGCTCGCACCAATCGTGCTGCTTGATTATGGTTTAACTTATCAACATCGGTAGAAACTCCTTCCCAGCCTTCTATTTTGGCAAGCATCCACCACATGGCCTTTGCAATCCTAACAGCTCCAACCATACCAATGTGTCCAGTATATCCGCCATCCTCATTATCAGGGTGCAACACCGGGAAAGTATGCCCGTTCCAGGATGCGGTAGCTCTTTCGCCCTTGTTATTGTATGATAAAATATCCGCATAATCGAAAAATATACTATTGGGGTGGGTTTTAATGTAGTCCCGGATTATTTCCCATTTTTCGTATTGCTCATAGCCATTTGCCCCTTCTGCCATATAACCATCGATTGGGCCTGTACTAAAGAAAACTTTGGTTGCATAGTTATTGTCTTTGCAGAAATCCACATATTCTTGAGTAGCCCTTAAATAACTGTCGGCCAATCCTTTTCCATCATCGTAACAATGGCCAAATCCAATAGCACTAAGCTTAATACCTTCGTTACTGTTACAAAAAGCTATGCCTGCTTTTGTTCTAGCAACCGCATCCGGATTGTAGGTATATACTGGAGGGTTAACATAACAACACCAATCCTCTTCTCCATAATTATATATCCATCCCGATGCGTTATCAAGGTCGCCCCAAGTTCCCCTACTTATTCTTAAATTTGCTTCGGTAAAGGATTCGGGCTCATCCGACTCAGTAACACTTACCGAATACTTAAAATTTTGGCTTTCCAATTCTGCAAGTCCATCCCTGTATGCTGCACTGTGAGATTCTCCAGCTACCACCACCCACATTTTTTTCACGGCATCAATATACTCCTGAGGTATATTCTCATATTCATCAACTACCGAATGGTCGGCTATAATTTGACCATACACGCCAAATGAAATTTGGCTTAATACCAATAGGAATAAAATATTTTTCATAATCTATAATATTTCTAACAATGAGGAACTTACAAACTAATTTTGAGGCAAAAATACACTTTTTTTTACAATCTCGTAAAGAATTACTTCAATAAAACTTTAATAAAACTTTACAGTCAAAAAGTTTAATTTAAGAATCGAAATTGAATGAATGAATACAACAATGAAACATTTTTAATTAAAGCTCGTACATTTGGAAAGTTTTTAATCGTATCAAAAATAAACTTCAAAACATTACGTTTGAAAAAAAATATTCAATGTTAAAGTAATAAGACACAAAGATAATACATACAATTCAACACAACACAAAAATCAATACAACAATTATGAAGAAGTTAGTTTTTACGCTACTATTATTTGTACCTCTGCTCGTTTTTGCGCAAAGTACGTATTATGTTGCCGTAGACGGAAATGACAACAATCCGGGGACAATTGACAGGCCGTGGGCCACATGGAACAAGGGGTTTGCATCAGCAAGGCCGGGGGACATCGTTTATCTTAGGGGAGGTGAATATATGTCCATAGGTCCGGTAGCAATAGACCCGGTCGCTTTTCCTGAACCGGAAGGATCAAGTGGCACGCAGGAAAACCCGATAACCATCATGAGTTATCCCGGCGAATGGGCGGTGCTAAACTGCCAGAACCATTGCGAGATATATGCGGATTACCCTTATGGCAATTATTATAATTCAGGTATATATCTTAACAGAGTTCAATACATTACTTTCAAAGATTTTGAGGTCAAAAATGTTTATCAATGTGATAGCGTATTGAACGGGGCTATATCTGCAAATGAAGTATGCAACTTGACTTTCGACCATATTGTTGTACATGATGTTGGACAGAGAGGGTTTTGGGTACAAAGCGGGTCTTGGAATGAAGGCGATGCGCTCGTTTACGGAGATGTGGCACCCCCACCGCCATGGGGGTTTAACCATCCTGACACTATGCGGTACATTAATTGTGATGTATTTAATTTGTGTGATACACTATCTAGTACAATTGGTAACGGGGCAGACTGCTTCAAGACCGTTAACTATTTTGGGAATGTAGCTATATGGCAGGGATGTAGGTTATGGAATTATACAGATGATGGTTTAGACCCTACCGGACTAGGCAGTTATCGTATTGTTGATAATTGTTGGGCTATGCCCGGGACAAAATTTGATAATCTTGGGGATTGGGGGTATGAAAGAAATGGCTTTAAATTTGCGTCACCACTTCGCCCGTTTCAATATAGTGTAGATTCCGTATATGTTAGGGTTACCAATTCACTTGCTATCGGGGCCACACATGGTTTTGGGGAGCTGGATGCGAACAGCAATGGAGAAGCTATCGGAGTGGATGAAGATTCGTACCGTCGAAACAACTCTAGGTATTATAACAATACCGCTTTTAAGTGTAATATTGGGTTTGCAAGCTCACCCTCATCAGCCGACAACTATCCACGTTTATCGGAATATCGAAATAATATTTCATTTGACCCACAGTCGAACGAGCCAGGTAATGGTCAACCTTATTATGTTTATTTACATGGCGACCAATATACCGAAAGTAATAATACGTGGCGATGGATTGCAGGATATCCATATTTCGAGGTAAATCCCGATTATACGGTTACTGATGCCGACTTTGTGACAACAGATTTGAATGAGATCTATGCACTTTTCACAGCTCCACGTAACTCTGATGGATCGCTTCCTCCAAGTCCAATAAAATTGGCAGTAAGTAGCGATTTAGTTGACGCGGGAACCGATGTGGGACTACCTTATTATGGCGGTAAACCAGACATCGGATACTCGGAATATATGCCCAATAATTACAGGCCTTTAGAGATAACGGATTATTCCCCTGATAAAACAGTTGGGAATGTAACCATTTCTTATTATTCGCCGCAAGCCTCAGAGGTAAGTGTTACTGTTGTAAATGGTGCAGGCACGCAGTTTGTATCAATTACCGACGTTGCCTCGATTGGCGAAAACAACCAGGTAAATGTTGATTTATCAGGTTTATCCTCCGGCAACTATATCGTCCGGCTGAACAATGGAACCTCTTCGGCCTCTTGTTCGGTAACAAAACTAGCTGACGATATAGTGGTTGATTATAAAATAGTTAAAAAATTCCCAAATCCGACGAAGGATCTTTTTGCTATTCAGTTTTTATGTCCGCAAGCGGCTATTCTCTCGGTCATTGTATCAGACGAGACAGGAGAAACGGTTTTGTATGATTCTTTTTCTGCCAAACAGGATCTGAATAAAATAGTGCTTAACCTATCACCGCTGGAAACCGGGAATTATACGGTGACCTTAAATGATGGCGAAAACAAAATTAGCACTTCTGTCACTAAACAATAGTTCAGATATTTATTTAAAATTTAGAAGGTAAAAATTATAAGAGCTGGGAACTTTTGCTGCCAGCTCTTTTTTTGTATTTGCGAGAAAACCCTCCATTTTTTAATACGTATTTACGCTTACCTTTGACCCCAAATTAATATAGGGTCATTCTGTAATGGATATACGGCTTTATTTCAATAACTTGAAATGCTCGCTAACCATAATCACAATACACGCATCGCTCCCCGGCGAGCCTGAGAGGTATCACCCATAAGTCACATAACACTATTCCCGGGGATTTGCCTCCCTGACTGAAACATATCTTACTTTAGGCCCTATCTATTTAGTTTAGGTTACTGTCCACTGAACCATACGGTTGATAACACAACGTGTAATACACTAAACAATATTTGATTATATTTGTATTGGATGTATAACAATATTCAACGAATAACATTTATCTGGAAATACATTTAATTATACCGTTATGAAATTAAAATATCTTTTTCTCATAGTTTCATTAAATATCATTCTGGTTTCATGTAGTCACAAAGAAATACCTTCAGACATGAATATTATTTTTTTACATCACAGTACAGGTGATATCTTATGGAATGGAAGACAGCCTTCACTATTAAACAAAGCATTTAGAAAAATAAGTCCAAAACTTGCAAAAAAAATCAACAAAAATGGCTTAATCCCAACAATGGTAAAAGAACACAACAAAGCGTTCAATACTAATTACAATATCCAGGAAATGATATTTCCGAAGTCATCGCCATATGGTTGGAACAATTTCCCTTATGACTATTATAATATTTGGGTGAAAAATGCCGGAGTAGAACCCTATATGGAAGAACCTACCTTAGAGCTCCTCACTAAAAAGTATCAGGTAGTTATTTTCAAGCACTGTTTCCCGGTGTGCTACATTAACGACGAAGTGGATATCGCTGATGTTGATTCTGATGTTAAAACAATGGCAAATTACAAACTGCAATACGCCGCGCTGAAAGATAAACTACATAAATTTACGGATACTAAGTTTATATTATTTACGGGTGCGGCGCAAGTGGAGGGCAATATCTCGGAAGATGCGGCAAGGCTTGCACAAGACTTTTTTAATTGGGTACGAAATGAATGGGATTTGCCCGGAGACAACATTTACCTGTGGGATTTGTATGGCTTGCAAACAGAAGGCGGCCTGTATTTTAAAGATGAATATGCGTCTTCGCCAACAGACTCGCACCCCAACAATGCTTTTGCCGAAAAAGCCGGTAAATTATTGTTTAACAGAATTATTGATGTTATTGAAAACGAAGGTACAAAGACGGCTTCTAATGGCAAAAAACAATAATCACATTAATTGTTCCTCAATAATCCATGTAACGTTTCCTCGGAAGAAAAGCCAACCCCCTTTTCTTTCAATACTTTTATTAATTCGTTTGTAAACACAATTGCTCCGTTGGTTTGCAGGTGCGATTCGTCGTAGTAATACGACTTATCCTTATAAACTGGATTTAATGTATCGTAAACGAAAAATTGAATTCCTGGATGAGATATTTTTTTCAATCGATCTTCGAATTCAACATTATAGGCCTTAAAATTTGGGGAAAACACTAAAACCAGTTCAATGCCATGGCCGGCACAAATATCTTGTATCTTTTGAAATGCCATCACTTTTTCGGCCACTTCGTCTCTAACAATGTAAGGCTCATTTATCGGATTATAATAAAAACTCCTGTCTGTTCTTTGGAATGAAACGGGCATCGACCCACAATCCTTTAAGCTATCCAATGCCGAGAATTTTCTTGCCCTTAGATCGAAATTTCTTTTATTGGCGCGTGCCAAGGCAAAAAACCTGGACAAGATAGTTTTTTCACCCTGATGTATCATTTCGTCATTGATATAGTTGTATTTAACCAAAGGGTATAACCTGTCGAACCTAAATTTAATGGCTACGCTAGGTAAAAGTTCTTCGGGGTCGTCCAGAACTAGGAAAACAATCTTTGGCCGGCTATTATACTTTATCAGTGTTTTCAACAAAAATTCATGAAACGTTACATCGCTCCCCGGGTACGACAAATTATAGGTTGGCATTCCGATAGAATCTTCTATTTGACTTGCAATAACATTCCTTGCCCCACGCGATGACCCCAATATAATAATATCCTTATTAATTTCCCCTTCAACCAATTTTTCAATGCGCCTATCCTTCTCTAAGGATGGCGAGATCAACAGGAATAAAATAAATATCTTATCTAACACAAAAAATATAACTGCGAAAAGCAATATGTTTTTTAGGAATCGTTGCATGACTAAAATTGAAAATAAATAAATTGCTGTTCCTTGCCGCTAAAAACAAATATTACCGATACAATTATAAAATAAGTAGCCCACCTATACGGGCGCTTCCAACTTGACCCAAGATTAGCAATGCCATACATTCCTTCCCTGCCCAACCACTCGGTAACAACCAAAACCAAAACCATAAAACCTACTATTAAGGCTCTATTGAATCCGGGAAAATACGGAATCGAGAATAGAGACGGAGATAAAATTTCAGAAATGTAACTGATGGCATGACCCACATTTTCTGCCCTGAAAAATATCCATGCAAATACGGTCAGTAAAAAAGTCAAGAGCATGGAGGATAGATCCCTGAAGCTGGGGAAGTATTCGCCCTTTGCCACAATTTCAAGATTACTGCGATTTTTTTTAGCCAACAATAAAGGCAAAAAATACAGTGCATTTAAAGCTCCCCAAATAATAAATGTCCAGTTGGCCCCGTGCCAAAAACCGCTGACCACAAATATCACAAAGGTATTTCTAATCTTCATCCAGATCCCACCCCGACTGCCCCCCAAAGGTATGTACAAATAATCCCTAAACCAGGTAGATAGCGAAATATGCCAGCGTCGCCAAAACTCAGCTATATCGCGCGAAAAATAAGGAAAATTAAAGTTTTGCATTAAGTCGAAACCAAACAAGCGGGCTGTACCAATAGCGATATCTGAATAACCCGAAAAATCGCCATATATCTGAAATGTGAAAAACAAAGCCCCCAACACTAAGGTACTTCCCGCGTAATCTGCTGAATTGTTAAAAATCAGGTTTGCCAGCTCAGCACAATTATCTGCAACCACAATTTTCTTGAACAAGCCCCATAATATCTGTCGCAATCCATCTACGGCTTTTGAATACACAAAAGAACGACTGCGATAGAACTGAGGTAGTAAGTGAGTGGCTCTTTCTATTGGTCCGGCAACCAACTGTGGAAAAAAACTCACAAATGCCGAGAAAGCAATAAAATCTTTGGTTGGAGTTAGCTTTCGTTTATAGACATCTATGGTATAACTTAAGGTTTGAAAAGTATAAAAACTAATTCCAACAGGTAAAATAATGTTTAGGGATGTCGCTTTTAACTCACTTCCAAACAAAGAAAAAGCATCTACAAAATTATCCAGAAAGAAGTTATAATATTTAAAAAATCCCAAAAAACCAAGGTTGACCACTATACTCGACCATAGCAATAGTTTCCTTTTGACCGGTTTTTCTTCGTTAGTCAATCTTCGCCCAACCCAATAGTCAACCATAGTACTGAAGAAAATCAACGATAAAAACCGCCAATCCCACCACCCGTAAAAAAGATAGCTGGCTACAACGATCAACATATTCTGAAATTGGATGCTTTTGTTAAAAACGAACCAATAAAGCAGAAACACTATCGGTAAAAATATGGCGAAGTCAATAGAATTAAAAAGCATTATGCTATAGTCAGTTTTTGTAATTCAATGTTAATAAATACCTAAACAGGACGAACCGGAAAAGTATCATGATTCACAACAGTTGAAAAGATAATTTACCTTAAACAACACGAACTTTATTGCTAAGCGTTCATTCTTAATACCATTTGAAATCAGAATCTCATAGGTCAATTTCATATTATTTATATTTTTTTATCTTCGTACATATTGACAATTTCAAGAATCTTACGTGTTAGCTTAATGGCTCCGTATTCGTTTAAATGGGAATTCCCTATCCAATCCTTTTCCGCATCAAACAAAACACTAAAAGCCCTTGAATTTAAATTAAACAATTCAGCAGAGTGCCCATTAGGGAAATTAAGCAAATAAGGCCCCCGTGCTTCATTGTTTTGCGTCTTTTTATATCCGGGCATCTCAACAACAATCAGTTTGATACCATTCGCGTCACAGAGATTGGATATCTCGGATATCCAATACGACGAACGAAACATCTGTAGGTCCAGCTTGATATCCCGATATTTACTCCGATCAGGAATAGTTTTTCGAAACTTAAGCTGCCCAAGAATCATTGTAGCCTCGCGGTGCGTTTTGCTTACTATTTTCTTGATTAACTCAAATCCGAGCCATCTATACTTTAAAATGGGAACATCCTCTATTCTGTACTCATGATCCTTCATGGTACATTCTACAATAGGATGAATACCTTCGTCGTCGAACGATTTCACCATATTGGAATTCAATCCAAGAATAACATATTCGGGGAAAGCAGCGTATGTGTCCAGGTACTCCTTCAACTGTACGTAGTTTGTTCTAACATTGGCTCCTCCAATGGCTGTATTGTAGGATGTAATCCCATTCTCGGTCAAAAACCCGGTATCAATACCGTCGAATGAGGTACTTGCCCCCAGCACCAACAATTTAAAATCAGGTTCCCGAAAATTAAGTGTCTCCAGCCTTTTAATAAAATTATAATCGGTATTGATTATAACCATAGTATAAACCACGTTTATCACTGCGAAAAAAACGATAAAATAACCGACAAACAGGATGGATTTCAAGGTAAGTTTACGCATAAATTAAAATTGTGAATAGATAAATTGTTGTACATTGTTTCCTAAAACAAACAAAATAGTTAGCATAAGTGAAAATACAGTCCACCTAAAAAGGGTGTTCCCTAATCTATCACTTTGCCAGCTTCTCGCTATCCTGTTCGACAAGGGTTTAAAATCTTCATTTATCCATTCTATTAATAGCATCACAAAAATAAAAACCAGTACGGACAAAGATATTTGTTGAATGAGCTCGAGGAACACAAAATACAAAGACCCGTTGAACGTAAACAATTTTGAGAACAACAAAATGGTGGATTCCAGATTTGGGGAGAAGAAAAACACCAGGGAGGTACCATAAAACACATATACGACTACACGCCCGATGCCTTTACGCAGATACCCGGGCATTTTCGAAAAAACAAGCATCCTCCATCGTCTGCTCAAGTATTCGTAAACAATCGCAATGGCTTGTAATACTCCCAGCAACATAAAATTCCAGCCGGCACCATGCCATACACCAAACAGCACCCATGTTAGCACAACGGCGTAAATGGCACCATATATCCCCCATTTGCGACGCCGGAAACTTGTTTGCTTAAAAACATAATCGTTAAACCACGACGACAGGGAAATATGGAACCTCTTCCAAAAAGAGGTCATGTTTTCCGCAAAAAAAGGTCTATTGAAATTTGGCAAAAGATCTATTCCGAACATTTTGGCACCTCCAATGGCGATGTCGGTATACCCCGAAAAATCGAAATACAAGTAAAGGGGCAGCAATAACAAAAGGATACAAAGCGAGTATCCATTTGCTCCATCTAGGTTGGCAAAGGTGCTTTGTACATATGGAGCCAATTGGTTCGCTATGGCTACTTTTTTAAAAAAACCTATCAGCATCACAATCATTCCCTCAGTAACCTTATCCATATTAAACGGCACTGTTTGCTTTAGCTGAGGCAAAAAATGGTTTGACCGCTCTATTGGTCCGGAAATGAATTTTGGGAAAAAGCTGAGGTACACCCAGAAATGAAGAAAATTTTTCTCGGGTTTCTCCCATCCCATCTTTACATTAAATAAATATCCTACTCCTTGAATGGTAAAATAAGAAATACCTATGGGTACGATATACTCTGCCAGGGTGTTGAGATAAAAACTACTGTTGAACAGATGTAAAATCGGATCTATGGCAAAAGATGAATATCGCATCACTATCAATTGCGATACATTTATTACCAAACCTATCCGAAACAATAATTTTTTATTGCCGGAATCAGGCATCTTAATCCCTATGTAATAATTTATCAGTGTATAAATCAATACATATGTTAGCAAATGTACGCTTAACCACGCAACAAACCCGGCACTTAACAATGCAAGATAGGGCATCTTGTATTTAGGGGTAAGCATGTATAATATCAAAGCCGTAGAAATAATCAGGACTACGAACTCAAGAGAAACAATGTCCATTGGTGCTATTTTTTACATATCGAAACTAATCAATTGAACGATTATTTCGTAGCATGATATGGCTGATTTTGACAAGCGGTGGAATATTGCTTATTAAGTAACCGTAATAAGCAGTTGAATCGTAATATATAAAAACATATCACAATAAAAGATAATGGACCTAACCTTGACAAGGCTAAAATAGTCAAGTCCCAACCCACCTCTTCCGGCAATCAGGCTTTTTATTGCGGGAAATACAACGGATAAGAGCCTTGGCTTTTCTGTTGTATAAAGCCCTACGGGTAACATTTTTTGCTTTCGGCAAGCCCTACATACCAAAACAAGCGGTCAGCGCCAGCAAAACCTTTGCCAGTTGGCTATCCGACATGTTTGATCCCGATGGCAGACACAGACCGCATTCAAAAAGTTTTTCTGACACGCCATTTAAATATTTGGGATAATGTTCAAATACAGGTTGCAGATGCATCGGTTTCCAAAGCGGTCTGGTTTCAATGTTCACCTTTTCGAGTTCTTCCTGCAACTTTTGCGGCGATATACCCAACTTACTCTCATCTATTAAGACTGTCGTGAGCCATCTGTTCGAAAAATATCTTTCGTCCGGTTCCTCCAGGAAACTAATCCCAGATACATCTTTCAGGTTCTGTTTGTAATATTGGAAAATCTCCCGCCTTTTTGCCACCCTTTGTTCTATCACTTCCATTTGCCCCCTGCCGATCCCGGCAAGCACGTTGCTCATTCTGTAGTTATAGCCTATTTGGCTATGCTGATAATGCGGGGCGGGGTCTCTAGCCTGGGTAGCGAGGAAACGGGCTTTGTCGATCCACTCTTGTCTGTTGGAAAGCAATGCTCCCCCACCCGAGGTGGTGATTATTTTGTTGCCGTTGAACGAGAGTATGGACATGGCACCGAACGAACCAAGCTTTTTACCGTTAAAAGAACTTCCCAGTGCTTCCGCAGCATCCTCTACAACCGGGACATGGTAACGGTCGGCTATTTCCATAATGCGGTCCATATTAGCTGGCATACCATATAAATGAACCACAATAATAGCTTTTGGCATTGTCCCACCGTTTTCTTTCCGTTCTTTCAGTGCTTTCTCCAAAAGCACCGGATCCATGTTCCATGTTTGATTTTCACTATCGACAAATACCGGGGTGGCGCCTTGGTAAACGATAGGATTAACCGAGGCGGAGAACGTAAAGGTAGATACCAATACCTCGTCGCCAGCTTGAATGCCGAGCATTATCAATGCTAAATGAAGGGCTGCTGTACCGGCGCTTAAAGCTGCTGCATGATTCGCTCCGCAGTATGCAGCCAATGTTTCCTCAAAGGCATTTACATTAGGACCCAAAGGGGCTACCCAATTCTGATCGAAAGCTTCCTTGACAAATTTTTGCTCATGACCCGACATATGAGGCGATGATAGATATATTCTTTTATTTGTAGTCATCGAATAAATATTGATATTGTTAATACTGCACAAAACAAAGGCTTTGGCCTATATGGATAAACTTACCTAAAAACAGTTTGGAAAATGATACGTATATCCCCCAAAAACGTATTGTTGTAATAGTAATCGAGGTTAATTTTAACTTTATCTGGCCAGATAATCTCCTTATTATACTTTACCGGATCCGGCACCGTAGACAACAACTCTTCTTCGTTGGCATATTTTAAAGATGCGGTACCGGTAATCCCGGGACGCAATTCCAATATCTTTTGCTCTTCACCCTTCAATAGATCGTAATACTCGGGCATGTCAGGTCTGGGCCCCACAAAACTCATATCCCCGATTAGTACGTTCCAAAGTTCGGGCAACTCGTCGAGCTTATACTTTCGCAACTTTGCTCCTAACGGGGTAATCCTACTTTCTCCTTTTACCGAAACAGTGCTTCCTCCATGACCTAGCGTCATAGTCCTGAATTTATATATCGTAAAAAGCTTTCCCTTTCGTCCGACTCTTTTTTGAACAAAAAATATTGGGCCGGGCATTTCAATTTTAATCAATACTACAATAACCGCAAGAAGTGGCCACAAAAACACCAATCCAACCAACGATGCTACAATATCGAACATTCTTTTCATCGAGAGAATCTCCTTTTCAGATTTAGACACAACACAACCATATTTTACCGTTATACCTTGTTATACTTGATTAATTATAAATACCAACTTACCGTATCGGAAATATATTTCTGACCATAAAGATTAAAATGCAGAGGATCCGAAAAATAACCCGGTTCCTGAATAATACGCTCCTTATTCAAATCCAGAAATCTCACCTTATCATATTTACTTGAATAATTTATAAAATAATCGCACATGTTATCGTATCCCTCTTTTTTAAAGGTTTCCAGTTTCGCTTTATAAATAGGCATCATCACCAGAATCACATTTGAACTATGCGCCCTGACCAACTCCATTGTGCTTTCAAAGATAGCGATCATCGATTCGTCCATAGCGACCTCTTTTGTCCCTTTTTCATCTAATAGATGAGCAACAGATGAACTATCAATTTGATTGGTTTTGAAATTCTCATAATTGCCAACATATGCATTTACAATTGAAACTACAAGGCGCGACTCAAACCTTTTGGTCCTAATCAACTTATGGACATAATATTCTCTGGGTTCTGCATTATCCCTAATGTAACTGTCAATATTCTTATCATCCATATAGGGATAAAACAAGGTATAAACATTCTCCGCCTCTTTTATGGTTGAAAACATTACGGGGCTGAGTTCATAAATAACAGTCTTGACGCCTTTGGGATATTTATTGAAGAAATGTTCAATCATGGCCTTACGCTCAACAATTGATACCCCCTCGTAGGTGTACTTTGAAACATTTGTATGGGTAAGATCTTCCATATCCTTTCTATTAAAACCTGTTTGTGCCATCGAAGAGCCATTGATCATTATTTCCGGAGTAGAACCGAAACCATAATATTTGTCCAAACCTTTTACCAAGAACAATGAAAGGAGAAAATCAAATAGAAAAAAAACGACCATTAAAACCGTAACCCTAAAAATAAATATCTTGAAATTCATGTACCCTAGAATTGAAAATATATAAAACTATTTCCATCAAACACCCCAAATAAGATAATGGTAAAAATTACCCCAAGATATGCAGCGTATCTTAACAGCAAACTGTTGTTATTGAATATAGAGATCTTAATTTCGATAAATTCATCTTTAAAATCCTTTAGTAACAAGATAACAATCCCAATTACAGAATAGGTTAAGGTAGTAAGGTCGAGATATGGGGTCCCTTGATCCACCACAATTTTTTTTAATACCGTCCAGGAATCACTCACCGTTTCTGCCCGTCCAAAGACCTCGGATACCGCAAAAAGGAAAAAAGTTACGACCATACAAAAAAGCAAATACAAGGATTTTGAATTCAGATTATATTTTTTTTCGAACGCCCCCCTTTTCACTTTATGCAAAGCTTCGATACTTAAAAAAGTGCCTTGCATAAGCCCCCAAACGACCATCGTCCATGATGCCACATGCCAGATACCGCTGATCAGGAAAGTAATTTCAAGAGCCAGCACGGTGCCCCAAATCCCATATTTTCTATAAGAAAAGGATAACGGTGTGTAAAGATAATCGGTCAACCATGTAATCAGCGACATGTGCCATCTTCTCCAGAACTCGGCCATAGAGGTGGCAAAGAACGGACGTTTGAAGTTGGGCACCACTTTTATACCCAATATCTTGGCCACCCCCATGGCCAGCAAGGTGTAACCTCCAAGATCGGCATATACCTGAAAAGGGTAAAGTATAGATGCGACCAGTAAAGAACCTCCGTTGCTTCCCGCTATATTGCCATAAACAACATCCACATAGATACCTATACGATCCGCCACCACTAATTTCATAAAATACCCCCAAAGCATCATTTTCATTCCACCTTTCAGATCTTCAAAATCTATTGCCTTAAAGTTGCGGAATTGAGGGAAAAGATTTCCGGCTCTTTCAATGGGCCCGGAAAGAATCAAGGGGAAAAAAGATACGAAAAGGGCTACGATACCAATGTTTTTTTCCGCTTCTATTTCTTCATTATAAATATCGATGGTATAACCGATACACATAAAAGTATAATAGGAGATCCCGATAGGCAGTAAAAACTTCATCTCCGGCAGGGGCCATCGTATATTTTGGCCATCCAACCAAGCTATCATATCATTATTAATAACCATAAAATACTTATAAAACAGCAAGGGCATCAAAATAAGTATGATATTTATTATCATCAACTTCTTTTTCTTTTCATCATCTTCGGTTTTGTCCATCATCCTGGTAAAAAAATAAGTCGATAATGTTACTCCG
This sequence comes from Saccharicrinis sp. GN24d3, assembly GCF_052400645.1. Classification (NCBI taxonomy): domain Bacteria; kingdom Pseudomonadati; phylum Bacteroidota; class Bacteroidia; order Marinilabiliales; family Marinilabiliaceae; genus Saccharicrinis; species Saccharicrinis sp. GN24d3. Next base: position 140,190 of record NZ_JBQTGI010000008.1, on the reverse strand, counting down.
ATCGTTAACAAGGCATAAACGGGCTCAATATTAACATAAAAAAAATAACTCGCTATTAGCAAGGTTAACCATCTATACCTTGCAGTTGTGAGGTAGAATAAAACCACAACTACCGGCAAGAAAATTAAAAAGTTAAGGGATGTAAATACCATGATAAGATTACAATGGATTAAATCTTAGATCCAATAATACGAATCATATCCCCTACGTTACGCATCTTATTTAAGTCCTTAAACTTAAATTTTATAGAAAAATCATTTTCAACTTCAGCAATAAGGGCCATATGTGTCAAAGAATCCCAGTTCTCTACATCGCTCGCACTCAAGTGATCGGTAAGTTCTAATAATTCATTATTAAAAACCCTTCTGAAAACCGTCGTCAATTTACTTACCAGTTCTTTTTTATCCATACTGAAATTTTAATGTATTACTAAGTGTTTCAATTTTTTCCGATCCACTTTTCCGTTCGTATTCAACGGAAATTCATCCTGGGTATAATAAACTGAGGGCACCATATAGTAAGGCATCTTGCCCATAAGATAATTATTCAATTCATCATAATCATCTAAGCGACCCTCTATAAAAAGAGCAAGTTCCACAATACCATTGGAATTATTAAATGCAATGGCCACAGCATTTTGACCTTTTACAAATTCTCTGGCGTGATATTCGATCTCGCCCAATTCGATTCTATATCCCTGTATTTTCACTTGATAATCCAAGCGACCGGCTAACATCAAATCACCATCATTGTCCATGTAACAGGAGTCACCAGTTCTGTAAAACCTGAGTGATACTCCGTTTATCTCCTTCATAAAAAATGCTTGCTGATTCTTTTTTTGGGTATTCCAATACCCTTTGGTTAATTGGTCCCCGGCGATACACAGCTCCCCCTTTTGATTAGCAGGCAGAATATTCCTATCTTCGTCAGCAATAATAGCAGTTATACCTTGTAGTGGTTTCCCTATACATAACATGCCATTTAAATCTTTATTGCCCCCATTCCTGTCAAACTTATAATATGTGCAGTAAATAGTTGCCTCCGTTGGTCCGTACAAATCAATAATTTCAGCATTTGGAATACATTGCGCCCACTCCTCGATGAGGTCCAAGGGGGACGCTTCTGCCGTTAATATATTATACCGCAAATCCGTGAAATCAAATTCATCGAAATAGGGACGTAGGGATCTTATCATCGAAGGGGCCATTGCACCGAAAGTTAACTTCTGCTCCTCAACAAGATTTGCGGCGTAAATTGGTTTTATTCGATCATGCGGTATGGTATAAATACAAGCCCCTTTGATCAAAGGGGCCACAAAAGATTGAACGGAAACATCAAAGGTAAGATCGAAACACTGTAGGCACCTATCATTATTGTCTAATTGGATTCCAATATCCCAAAACGCTTTCATAAAGGCGCCTAGATTGCCTCTTGTAATTGGTACCCCTTTAGGTTTGCCCGTACTGCCTGAGGTAAATAATATGTAAGCCAGGTCGTCGTCATTTTTCCTCACAGGGTCAAGGTTCATTCCTGTAAATTCAAGCTCCTTGCTTTTAATACACTTGACTCCCGGAATAAAGGTTTCTTCGGAAGAATCGACTATCAAGTTTATTTCGGCCTGCTCCATTATTTTACGCCCCCTTTTTACCGGGTGATTTGGATGAATCGGAACATAAGCATAACCCTCCAACCAAATGGCTAAAATACCGGCATATGTTTCAATGTCGTCGTTAGCCACTATCCCAATATGGCCGCTTTCAGTAGACTGGCATTGAAGTTCTGTGCGGATTTTTGATATTGTTTTTGCCAAACATGAATACGAGAATAAAACATCCCCTATACAAAATGAGTTGCAATCCGGGTATTTTTCAAATGAATTTAGAATAGGTTTAAGTATATATTTTTCGAACATTGCCTCACAAATTTCGATCTTTAAAATCTATTTAAAAATCACACTTTTGATATGTTAAAGATATTAATTGTCTTTTTGTTCACTTATAAACTCTACAAGTAAATAGTCATTCTGAAGTTCCTTTAAGACCACCATGGCAGCATTCTTTTTGTGTGCCCCAATAACAGCCTTATTATTTTTTGATATAGTTGACAAACAACGAAAACCCATCTTCCAAGATATATTGTACATAATTTTGTTCATAACGAGTCCTATTCCTTTGCCCCTGTAATCAGCATCTATCAATCGGCCAACGAAACATTTTTTATTAGCAAAGAAACGAAGAAAAAAATAACCAATCAATCTTTCCCCATCAAATGTGCCCATCATTAGAAATGACTTTTTACCGAACTGTTTTTCTATGGAAATCAAATCGAAACCGTGGGGTTTAAAGTATTTCAAATCTGATACAATCTGCTTATTAACAAGAAATTCCAAGGCTTTTGCATCATTGGGAACAAGCCTTTTATAGGTATATTTTCCGAAGCCATATTCTTTAAAAATCCCAAGTAGTATTCCGTTAAGTTTGTTTGAATACAGAAAAGTAAAAAAAGCTGTGTTTATCTTCTCAATAATACCCCACACAAAATTTAAACGGTGTTTTATAAAAATCAGCAACTTTTCCATTAAGCGTAACGTATTAAAACATCTTTCAACCCTTTTTTAACGGGTAATTGCCACAATAGTTTACACCAGTTATGGTTCCCTTCTATGATCTCGGGTCCGGCATCACCAATGGCAACATCCCAACCAATAGACTTATTGCTTACGTTGTGCAGCGCCGCTTTTTTTGCCATGTCCACAACCTCATCCCAATACGGAACTTGAAATCCAACGATAGCGCGTTTAGTTACGGGGTGTACCTCAACCTGATCTTTTACAATATCACTATAGACAGCACTACCATTTACTTTACCCGTAATTACATCAATAGGTGCGGCCAGGTTGCCTGCAGCCATATTGTCCACGGGTGAGTTAACGGTAATTCTTAAACGCGCCCCGATAATATCCACATCACCATTATTTAATTGGGTGAAAATCCTGACCGTATTTAGTCCCGATGGCGACAAATCCATCAACCTCTTATGCTGTATCACGTATTCTTCAACTAAATCGTATTTTTTTTTTTCCATGTAATCTATTAAGAATTTTGTCGATAACCCTTTACAAGACAACACTTCCACTTCACCTCCCACCTGACCCATAGAACCTTTAACAACCAGTTTTTCCGATTTATTGTTCAATAAAACTTGTGCGGTTTCGTGATTTTTTCTCAGGTTACTTAAAGTAGCATAGCTTCGTTTAATAAAAGGCTTGTAGCATTTTAAAAATTCTATTTTATCCTCAAGCAGATGCCTGCTACCCTTAGGATTCATTCTTAACTGATATTCGTACATGTAACCGGATCCAGCCCATAGCGATTTTTCAGCTTTACTAAGTTCGAAAAACCTAAATTGATAATAGTCCTTGATTGAGATATTAAAAATAAACACATCGCAAATAGACTCCATTGTTAGCATAAACTTACTTTTCCCGCTCAAATTTGATGCGTACCTAATGAATGGTTTTACTTTTTTAAACTCAGATTGCTTAAAATAGTATAATAAATATAGAAAGCGCTTGATGATATTCATATATGTTTAAGATTTGTTTCTATTTTGACTTTAACTGTCACTTATACTTTAACTTTTATATCAAGAGTAGATAACTCCTGTTTTCTGATTGCTAAATTAATCGGCAAAGTAGCTATCCAACGCTTTACGGGAGGAAACGAATTCGACATCGGGCCATTTTTTCACAATGGCTTTCAGTAGCTTACGTAGCTCCTCCAGTCCCGTGGCACCATTCAACGGGCTAATCGCACTTACAAAGTTAGCCCTATGTGTACTTATTATCGCTGGTTTACCCCATCTAAATGAAGCCCCTATTTGCATCAAAGTATATTCAATCCCTTTGTAACCTGTTTCGGTGGGTTCAAACTTACAGTTACGCGTATAATAGCTTAGTCCCGAATCCCGTCGATCACCGGGCTTACACCTTACTTTCGTGACCCCCCCAATACCGTTGGGAACCGTCATCATTCGATTTATGTACATATACTTGATTCCCGTTTGAGCCAGGTCTTGCTCAAGATCGGGATGAAAAATTAAATTCGATGGCGCAAAAACGCCAGGATCTTTTCCAAAAATATCGCGGAAAATTTGTACCCCTTCCTTAATGGATCTTTTTAGAAACGGGATTTGCGCTTTTGAATCATAAAAAAATTCGGGACGGAAACCTTGGGCCTCAGGATGCATATGAGGTAAGGAATAAGAAACAAAACCATTGTCGAAAGCGATCAACAAATCTTTATCACCCTTTCTTAATTCCTGGAGCCACAGCTGAGTAGAGATATGCTCTCGCCCATGGAGTTCGGGAACAAAAATACCCTGTTTCATCCCTTGCTGCCAAAGCCTGAATACATTGGTGGTGTTGTAATATTTATTTAAGGTATCCACAAAAGGCTCATGATGGTACACCTTGAAACGGGATGCCTTTATTTTCTCGAAATCGGGATTGGTCACATTGGTAAAGGCCGTTATAACGGCACCGTTACCGTTTACATCCCTTACAGTCTCCAGACTATCAAACAATGCCGTCAAATCTTTTGAAGTAGCCAGCGTATCGAAGTTATATCTGCCATCGTTCAATTGCAGGCCGGCGGAAGTAAGTTTTTTGTACACTTCTTTTGAGGGCATCCGGATACCCCCCCAATCGTCACATTCAAAAATTAAGTACTTATTCTTGATTTTTCTGCCGGGCACATTCTTCAGGTTGGTTTTAACGATATCCTTGATGCTCATATTTTTATTAAGATTAGATAGCACAACATTCCAAGACTTTCACCGCGTTTCGGTTTGTATATTGCTGCGAAGCAGCAAGTGCATTGGATGCCAAGTAACTTCTCAGATCAAAATCATTTTTAAGTTCCAGTATGTAATCTTTCATCAAGTCGATATCTTCTTTTGCAAAGGTCTTACCTACCTTATGATCATGAACCAGTGTGGCTATGGAAGAATCATGGGCGGCTATAGCCATAACGGGCACTCCCGCAGTTAGGATATTATACACTTTGCTCGGAACACTTATGTCGGGGACTTTATCGTCCAATGTTACAACGGCAAGATCAGCGACGCAAAGAGATTCGTACAGCTCTTCATCCCTTCTGAACGGTAAAAGCTTACAATTGCTTAGGTTTTTACTTTCAATTAATTCCTTAATAACATTTTGCCTTTCCCCCCGACCAATAATAAGAAATTCGATATCTGCTTCGTCCTTTAAGTCAACTGCCAATTCAACAATTGTTTCTACATTATGGGTAACGCCAATATTACCCGAATATTGAACAATAAACTTATTTCCCAGCCCTTCTCTTTTCACAATTTCGTTTTGCTCCTTACTAATGGGTTGTTTACCCGAGAATGCGGACCAATTAGGAATTACCTCAACATCGGCGTCCGGTGCATATTTAATCACCTTCGACCTCAAGTTATCACTTATAGTAATCACTTTTTTCGCTTTCGAAAAAATACGCAAATTTCTTCTCGACCACCACTTATAAATAAAATTATTCTCCGAAAAACCTATTACCTGCAAGGCATCGGGATAAAGGTCATATATTAAAATGGAGAAAGGAGCTTGAAACAAAGGTGCCAGCAAATAGGCAGTAGGGGGAATCGTATAATAAAACACTTCGAACTTCCTATATTTAGTGCGCAATAACAGATAGGTCTGAAATGTTCCTATCATCCACGAAATTACTTTTTTAAAATTATTGCCCCGGTCGTACCTTATTATTTTCGACACCTCTACTTTCCGGTTCAGTTCCACATCCTGAATCCTGACGCTTCCGGTAATCAAAGCCACGCGGTCAAATTGCATAGTGAAAGAATTAACAATATCTATGGTCAAATAGCCCGTAGCCTGATTAATGAATACTATGTCTTTTGAAATTCTAGGCTTTTTCCTCTTGAACTTCTTCTTCCAAAAACTTTTCATACTTTTTTATTGCTTTAGGAGATATTCCCGATATCTTTAAAATTTTGCGTATTCCTTCGGTTTGATTAAAGCCCTGAACTGTTTTATCGAAGTATTCCTGACTAATCAATTTATTTTCAAGCATCTGACCGTAATAATATTCTTGTTCGTTATATCCGGAAATTTTGTTATGAAAATATTGTCTTACAGCATTCATATCGCAATCTGCGCGCCAAAACGAATTTCCACTAATAGGCGCTTTTTGCCAATTTAACCTTTTAAGTGTTTCTACGATAAGTTCTTCATCATATTTTAGGAAATCGTAGAAAGGTTTTACATAGTGAAGATTATTCTTCAAATACAACTTCTTTTGATTACTAAAATAATAAAACTCTTTCACCTGGTCTTTTAACACTTTTAAGTTCTTAACCAGTGAGGGATTCCTTAAAACCAATCTCAGATACCCTAAGAAAAAGAACAGCTTACCTTCTTTTCCTTTCGGATAGTTAACCAACTTCATCCTGTAATCTGTCGCTTCAAAGGGGGTTAGCCCGGTAACGATTACGTTGATATTTTCTTTCTTTGCTGTTTCTATTACCAGTTTAATTAATCCCAGCCTACATCCCGTACAAAGGGTTATAAGACTTCCCTCATCCGGTTTATTTATCCAGTTTTCGAGAAAATGGGTTCCCGCAGAATTAAGGTATTCGTTTTCTACAGTAATGTGTTTCTTGCTGTACTTCTTAGCAAAATTGGTAATATTTTGTTGAGTTTCTTCGCACAGGAATTTATGAGATAGCGTAAATGTTGCAACATTAAGCTTTAATACTTCGGATAGATAATAAAGGAGATACGAACTGTCCTTACCCCCGCTAAACATTAACAAGCAATCATACTCATCATTGTTGCTCATTTCCTTAATCGTAGCAGCTAATTTCTGTTTCATATGCCTATTGTTTTTATAAATAAGTATTTTTTTAAACTCCTAATTACTCATATCTTAACACCTCAATTTGCTCAAATTCTTTTACACACATACTAACATTACATTATTCCTTTTTATTAAAAACACCAATCAGTGCCTTTGCGGATTCTACAATGCGTTCGTTATAATTGCCATACGGCTGTATATTAAAATCCCTGTCGGGATAGGAACTCAATATCGATGTTAGTTGATCTACGTTGTTTGGATCAAAATAAATTCCGGTTTCTTTCAACTGCTCTTTGTTTACTGCCAAATCGGACGCAATAACCGGTACCTGAATGGATATCGCGTCTTCAATAACCGTGCTCCATCCTTCAAATAAACTAGGTTGTATCACCGCCTGCGAATGTTTCATCAGTTGAAGTTGATCCTTGCGCGGGATGAGACCCAAGAAATTAATTTGACCGGACAGCTTATGTTCCTCAATAATTTGGTGAAGTTCCGCAATATAGGGAGAATTACTAGCTACGGGAAAGCTTCCCGTCATGGCCATATATTTTTTTACGCCCATTCCGTTCAGTTTTGTCAATGCCAGCAGCAAAACCTTATGGTTTTTATGCTTATGGAACTGGTTTGAAACCATAAAATACTTCTCCGGTAAGTTGTATTTCTCCCTCAGACTTTCGATGCTCACATCCTGAAAAATATCGTTAATCGAAGTAAAGTGAAACACATGCAACTTTAGTTTTGGCCTGATTCTAAAAAATTTCTTAAAATCATCAAGCACTGCCTGACTCGAGACAACCAAATCATCTGTGTTCCTCAACATAAAATGCAACCTAATAGCACGGTGGACCAAGGTTTCCCTTGTGAAAAACTCGGGATAATATTTATGTTGAAGATCCGCGTACCAGGCAACAACTTTGGCTCCGGATTTACTTTTTACCGGGTAGTTTCTGTTAGGATAAACAGCATCCAGGCTATAATCGCTCACAATATCATCAATAAATATATTCTTTCTCTTTACCCAGGATTGAAAGAACCCCTTTACCAGGGGTGGTGGATTTCGTTCGACAAGTTCAATATATGGGTACTTGAATTCATGGATATGTTTTTCCAATGCTGTACTGTAAAAGAGAACGATCTCCGGTTTTTCTTTGTCGGGTAAAAACCCAAAAGTCCTTATCACATTGATGATATAAGTTATCCCTCCCATCCAGGTATGTTGAAAGTCGAATAACACACCTATGCGAAGTCGTTTTTTGTTAGGGGACATATTCATCCAATTCTTGTTATTTTAAAGTATTTCGTACATCTAAGAAAACTCTCTGTTTTATTAATACCCTTCGTTATTACCCCTTACCCATAAAGGGGAATTCGCTCTCTCCTAGAGGTTCTGGTTCTCCCTTTAAAGCCTGTCCCGAACTCGTATTCGGGAGAGTTAGAGGGTTTTTAAAAGAGAATTGTTGCCTTTTCTGATAGCTACTATTAAGAGTGACATCTTCTTTATTCATACAGCCATTTGTAATATTCCTGTAAACCTTGTTTCATATTTACCGTTGAACTGTAACCAAAGGATTTTAATTTACTTATGTCGGCCTTCCAGTTTAGCGGATCTCCCTCTCTTGATTCGCCTGAAAAATTATATTCAATATCCCCGGCAAAGAATTCAAAGAATATAGAAACCGCATCTTTAATGCTTACTTCTTCCCCATTTCCTACATTAATAATGTCTGCATTAAAAGATGATGATTGCGCTACCAGTTCAATTGCCCTGGCCAAATCATAAACATGGATAAAATCTCTGGACTCGTTTCCGGTTCCGTACAATGTAAAGGGGTCACCTGATTTTGCTTTCTGGTTCAAATCCCAAAACAATTGTTTTTGCAACCCGACCCCGTATACCGAAAATATACGTAAAGAACATGTCTTGAGTTTAAAGAAACTATAAAACTCCTGACAAATTTGTTCGGCCTGTAGTTTATGAAAACCATAAGGTGAAAGCGGTTTGGGTTGGGCGATTTCTTCAACCGGTAGTTGCTTCGGGTTACCATACACAGCGGCACTGCCCAGGTTAATAAACTTACAATTGGGTTGAAATTGGTTGATGGCAGACAAGATTTTAAATACATTAACCGAATTCAAATAGTAATCGCGCATCGGATTTTTCAGGGAATCAGGTACACTGGCAGCACCCGAACAGTTGATGCAAAGGTCGTACTGTTGATAATGGAACACCGTATTATAATCGGAGTTGGAAGCATCAATCAGAAAATATCGGTCGGTATCGGCATAATCAACCACAACATCGGCCTTCCAAACTTCATAACCCTTTTCATCAAAATACTTTTCTACATTTCGTCCTATGAACCCTTTGGAACCAATTATAACTATCTTCATGTTTAAAATTAAAGTTTAATCAATTTATCTAGCGATATTATCTTTATATTTTGTGTCTAATTAAATTTTTAGATTTACTATTTTTGTCCCCTGTTGTTTGCTTATGGAATACATCATTACAAATATCATTGAAGAAATCTAAATACTTATACGCAACTTTTGAAAGTTCATTTTCTGTTTTTATTAACATAGCTTGTTTTTGAATAGAACTTCTCAATTCTTCATCATCTATAAGCAATTGTAATCTAGACGCAAACATATCAACATCTCCTACTTCAACTAAATATCCATTTTTCCCATTTTTAATAATATCGGAAGGACCAGCCTCACAATCAAAACTAACCGAAGGTAGTGGTGTTGCCATCGCTTCTATTAAAGCATTAGGATACCCTTCAATAATGGAAGAAAATGCAAATATCTTACTCTTCGATAAGAATAAATCTACGTCTTTTTGATAACCAGCAAATACAACTCTTTCCCCCACTCCTAACTCACTTGCCAATTTCTGCAAGTCTTGGCGTAACGGACCGTCACCAACGATGATTAATTTCCAATTAGGTGCATTTACTTTAGCAAAAGCCTGAATTAAGTATTTTTGTCCTTTTTCAAACGCACAATGTCCAACATTAACTATTTGGTTTTCTTTTTCAATCACAACTTCGTTTAATTTTCTAAGAAAGTTTGGTATTACCACGATTGGACATTTATATTTTTGTCTAAAAATATCAGCAGCCAAATTAGTCTGCGCAATGACACCATCTACTCTACAACGCAGCAAACGATGAGCAATTTCGTACATTTTATTAATCACTTTGTTATTCGGGTATCTTACTCTTCTGGGGCTCGACCTAAAAGAAATAACAACTTTGCTTTTAATTCCCAAGCTCGAAAATAACGATAGTGCAATATAGCCCAGTCCAAAAATTATATCCGGCTTTAAGTTTTTAAATTGTAACCTAAGAAAGTAAAGTACAAAAAAGATATAGAAATACTTATTCATTTCACTTTGTTTAACATCCGGTTCGATCAACTTAACTTTTGGATGAAGCTCGTAAAACTTAGGTTTATGGTACATTAAAACAATTGACACATCACCTCCAGAGCTTGCTATAAAATTGGCTAATTCTGCTGCGCTACGTTCCGTACCTCCACAGGTTAATTTAGGTAATACAATTAATATTTTCATATCAGAATAATTCATATCCAACAGTCGGTTATGTAATTTAATTGCCTGTTATTTAATTAAATACTTTTTACTTCTGCCGAAGTTATGGCATACGCAACCATTTTCGGAGTTATGCTTTTAGCAAACTCCCTGCTTCTTTCACCAAATTCAAATAGCTTTTTATCCGAACTATTGATTACTTTTTCCATGGCAATACGCAATTGCTCATGACTATTTGAATTTACAAGAAAACCATTGTAATTATTAATGAGGAAATGCGAAGCTGCTCCGCAGGCATTTGTTAATAATAACGGTAATCCAGCTGCTGCAAATTCATGAATCACTAAAGCCCAAGGTTCAAAAGTAGAAGGTAAAACAAAACAACTAGTCTCGGCACCCAGCTTTACAAGCTCCTCCTGACTCATAAAATCACGAATTATTACATCATCGTATGACTCAAGTTTGCTTCTTAATGGTCCATTTCCTACGAGAGTTAAAGTTGCTCCTTTTTTATTTTTGATACCCGACCAAGCCTCAAGTAAATATTTAAGTCCTTTTACGTTCGCAAATCTTCCAACATAAAGAAATTTCCTATGCCCCTTAAACTTTTCAAAACTTAACGGAACTTTCAAAAAAGTATCCACATCTGCCGAATTTAGCGGCCACAAAATTTGGTTATTTTTAAACCCAAGCCTCTTGGCATATTCATATTGGCGCATTCCTGCAATAAGTACATGTGAAAAATACAATCGATGTCTAAACCAAGATGTAATCACATTGGCCCATTGTCTCCCTCCTCGCCATTGTGTATCAAAGCCCATTATAACGGGTGTACCATTTGTTTTTCTTAACAACTTTGCAGCCTTGTTATACATAGGTATCGTAATATCGCTTACGTAGGCTACATTAGGCTCAATGCTCAAAACCAACTGATTAAGACTAACTTGATCAAAGTCCTTTCTTTCGTAAAAAGTCACATTTTTCAGCTCTGGCACATTATAGGGAACTAATTTTTTTTTTGTTTCATGTATACATGTTACCTCATACCCTTGTTTTACGATTTCCCTAAGTACAGGAATATTGTAAGGGTTAACCTCTCTATATAAGTATAAAAATTGTTTAGTACTCATTATTTTGAATTTATGCTATTTACAACATCATTTACCATCCACCCATAGGGGTTAAACTTACCTTCGTGCCATGTCATGTCCCTGTCCCAATATCCGACACAGTCATCATAACCTTCCTTGGCAAAACCGTAGCTTATCTCAACAATCAGGGGTTTACCGTCCGCAAAAACAAAGTCGTAGGCCATACATTGATCGTTTAACTTTTCCGAAACATCGAAGGCCATCTTAATGGTTTCATCGTCAAAATATTTTTTATCGTAGAGTATGGTACCGCTTCCTGAGGCCCTGAAATCATTTTCGCGCACCATCCTTTTTATGGCAAACGCCTTGTCGCCCACCACGCACACCCTGATGTCGTAATCGTTTTGCGGAATAAATTTCTGAAAATACACGTAACCCATCTCTTTGCCCGTTACCCTGTCGTATTCCGTGGTATGAAAAATACGAGCTACACCTTTGGTTACATTCCACAATGATGTTTTGCCTTTTCTATATTTTCTAACACGTTCTTTTAGGTTAGCCCAGGCATCGTATTGTTTAAAGCCTTTGCCAAAGGACTTATTTATTAAGTGTTTAGCTTCGGTCAGCGACCTTACCAGCTTTACATTGTCGGAACCCGCACCGTTGCGCAGTTTAAATACCTTGGGGAAATCGGTTGAAGCGGCCCATTGGTTGGCGTCCTTTTTACTGTAAAAAACATAAGCAGGTGCCAACGGGGCATTTACGCCCTCCAACAAATATTTTTGCGCCACCTTATCGTCGAAGTGCCATACCGTATCATAATTCGGAAACACCTTTTTCCCGGTTTTTTGGACAGCAAACAACAATTGCTTAGCAAACTTGCTCTCTCTTGGGCCCTTATGGTTAAAGTGCCACATTAGCGCATCACAATCGGACAGTTGCTGCATAATATCGGTTCCATAACAGTTGACCAGCTTGTAGTCGATACTATGCGATTCGCAATAGGGTATCCATCGTTCACTGAACGAACCTTCGGCGTTATGTATGGCTATTTTCATCTCATTAAAATAATTTGTTATTTATAGGCATTCGATGCCTGCCAGCCGGTAGGCAGGCAACTCGCCAGTATTGTTTCTCTCATGTGAGTATGAACTCTTATGGCTCGTTTCATATGAAAGTATAAAAAGCCCCCACCCTGCCTACCGGCTGGCAAGCGACTCCCCAAAAGGGGAGAGACGTGACGTAGGGTTTGGGGTATTAATATTTTTCGTCTAAGTAAATGGATGCCCAGGTTTCGAAGGCGATAATAACCCACAATGCTTCCAGCTCACGGTATTTTAGGCCTTTAATATTACTTACCCAATTATTTACTATCCTATTATTAAATATCCCCCGGCTCTTATTAGCGGGTAATATTTTATCGTTCAAGTATTGGTTAAACCTATCTTTTAAAAAGAATTCGCGCAAGGGTATTCCGAAGCCCATTTTGTCGCGGAAAGCAAAATGGTGGTCAAACACCTTAGCGGTCATTTTTTTCAGAAGGTATTTTTCTGTATTGGTACCATCACCGTTGTTACGGCTCAAAAGGCAATTCTCCGGAATAGAAAACGAATCGCTCACCACCTGATTATCTAAAAAGGGCACCCTGTTCTCGATGGAGTGGGCCATGGACATCTTATCCTGACGTATCAACAGATCAGGCAAGTACGATAGTATTTCATACTTAACCTGACGATCGAAACGCGAACCTGTTAAATTGCCATAGACCGATTTCCTGTCGAACACCGCTTTTTCCCTGCTAAATCCGGGGCGTAACATTTGGGCCATCGCGGGACTCATAAAAGCGGTTGCCATCACCGCCCTGTTGTCCTCGCTAAAATAATTAAATATCTCCGATGGCTGCTTCAAATTATTTTTTATCTGGCGAAGCAAATTTTTACCGCCATATGGGTACTTAATTCCATAAAACCTTTGGTAACCGCCAAACACTTCATCGGCCCCTTCGCCACTGAGTAGTACGGTCACATATTCCTTTGCCCGTTGCGACAACTTATATATACCTATGGTATTGGGGTGGTTTAGGGGGGCTTCCAAATGCCAGGTGGCATCTTCGAAGTGGTCGAGATAATAATCCGAATCCAACAAAAACTTATGGGCTGTTATACCCAAGCTTTGACTTACCTGGTCGATATATTTTTCTTCCGAGAACCGCTCGTCGTTAAAAACAATGGACACAGACTCAAAGTTTCCGTTAGTGCTTTGTTTGTTGGCCAGCCAGGTGACCAATGACGAATCAACCCCACCCGACAACTGACAACCAAGTTTTACATCACTCATTAGCTGGCTTTGCACGCTTTTGTCTAACCACGATTCCATTTTATGCTGTACCTGCGTTAAATCATCCGCTTTAGCTTTTGTACGACTGTAATCGTTTACATTGAAAAATTGTTTTATTCGGATCCTTTCACCGGGTCTATAAGAGATATAATGACCTGGTTTTAAGCTGTTAACTCCATCAAACAGGGTGTCGTTAATATTATTTCGGAAAAGCAGATATTCGTCGAGCTTAGAGGGGTTCAACTTAAAGTTATAGCCGTCTATATATTTAAAACTTTTTAATTCCGACGAAAAGGCAAAGACATTGTGAGCGGATACGTAGTACATCGGTTTTATACCGAACCTGTCGCGAGCCACATACAGCGCACGCTTAGCCAGGTCCGCAACCACGATGGCAAACATGCCATTTAGTTTATTTAACATGTCCTCCAGGCCATACCTAAGATATAACGCAAGTATTACTTCGGTATCGGTGCTACTCTTGAAGTGGTATCCCCATTCCGCCAGCTCCTTTTTAAAATCAAAGGCATTGTATATTTCACCGTTAAAAGCCAGTATCACCCTTCCATCAGGACTCACCATGGGTTGATGCCCATTGGCGGAAAGATCGAGTATGCTCAAGCGGTTAAAACCAAGCACCCCCTCAAAGGAACCTTTAATGTTACCTGGCTCCTTACTATTTAGCTCTGCAGAAAGGCCTGTCTCCAAACTAAAAGCCCTAATACCCGAATCATCAGGTCCTCGGTGCTTTTGCACATTCAGCATCGGTAATATTCGGGATGTGTCCTTTATTGGTCTTAAATCAGCGTTTATATATCCTGTGATTCCGCACATAGTAATGAAATTATAGCTATTAGGCGTTAGTTTCGCACCTTTCAAAATGATAAACGGCGGGACGTTGAATGGAACAAAATCCCGATTTTTTCAATTTAACTAACTTCGGGTTCGCTTGACTCAAGTTAGTCATTGGCATATTCAAAATAATTAATAATAATTCAGGTTAAAGATATTAGCATAAAGAATATTTGCAATAAGCTACCTTACTTTATTATATGAATCACTCATATTTTTTGAGCAATCGCAACAAAACGTCCCTGTGCGATTCGCAGCGCGAGAGGTTGAGGTGGAAAAGTCGTTTCTGTCGGGACAGCAACTTAGGCATCCACCCTCGCTTTTGCAGCGCCGCCACATATCTGCCATAATAAGGTTCGATAAAAGCATCATACATGGGATATACAGATTGGCAATACTTTTGAAACTCACCCTCTAACTGTTCGTCGTTGTCGATAATATTGTTTAGCCCCTGAATATCTGCATCAAAGATACTTTTTTCATTGTCGGTTAATTTAAAAACACCGGGTTTCTTGTTACCCTGTTTTAACGGTACTATTTCAAAATCAATTTTATCGGAGATATTGAGCCTAACGACATAGCCCCTGTTCCAATCGGAGTTGGTTTTTCCCGGCCAATCGTACACAAAATTTCCCAATCCATAAAAAATAGGCTTTTCATTATATACTTCATACCCTGAAAACACGTGGGTGTGGTGCGAAATAATTGCATCGGCACCCTGATCGGCCAGATACCGATAGAGCTTTTTTGTACGCGGCGAAGGTAAGTGATAGAACTCGTTTCCGGCATGAACAATAACCAGTACAAAATCGTGCCTCTTCTTGGCACGGGCAATATCGTAGTGGCAATTTACCGGATTAATCGGGCTACACGAATAGGAACCATCCGGTGTAGTGAGGAATTCGTTGTCGGCATAATTTAAAATGGCTATTTTTTTACCCTTTAATTCAAGCGAAAAAGGTTGTGCCGCTTCCTCCTTGGACGAGCCTATACCCACCGTTGCAATCCCATTTTGTTTACAAAGCTCCAAGGTATCCTCCACGCCCTGGTTATCATAGTCCATAATGTGGTTATTGGCCATGGCCGCAAGCGATATTTTGGCATAATCCAATGCCCCGATGGTATCGGGATGGGCTTTTTGATATGGACCCGTTTTGGGGCGGGTTGTTGTGGCATGGGTCAAGGGACATTCCAAATCCACTACGTTTAAATCGTTATTTTGGAACACATCGATAAAGTCGTTGAATACCGACTGAAAATCACCTTTTAGGCATAATTCTTCCACCCGGTTGATGGGGGCAAAGTCGCCGGTGAGGAGGATGTTTATAGTTTGCTGCATGTTCAAATTTCAATAAGTCTGAATTAGTGGGGAGTGGGGAGACGTGAGTCATGAGTGGTGAGTCATGAGTGGTGAGTGATTTTTCAATTACAAGCACCACTTATCTGGATTGTTAGATATGGATATAAGTATTTTTCTAACTTCATCATAACCTGATATTAACCGACAATGCAATTCATCCGTAATATATTTACAATCACGGGAATAATCAAGCCACACTTCCGTTTCATATTCTTCTCCCAACGCAGTTGTCAATTTGTTAACAAATGCTTTCAAATATTTCCTTCTTGACCATGCTTCAGCTATATTTGAAGTTATAGATCGGGAGGATCGCCTAATCTGATCCGTTAGCGAATACTTTTCTTCAAGAGGAAACTTTGTTGTTAAGTGAAAAATCTCCATTGCCAAAGAATAAGCTTTCTGGTACACTAGCAAATCTCTAAAACTATTTGCGTGATTCATAAATATTATATTTAAAACTTAGATGTCCGCAATTTTTTTGCTATTTGTTACCCGCCTAACACTCAACACTCATTACTCAACACTCCGCTCATCAAATCCCCTAACTGATCTGTTGACATAAACTCCACGTCGGGCCATTGTTTTGTGATACCTTTTAAGAGCTCATCCAGTAATTTTAAATTATCCGCCCTATTTTTTTTATCCAGCGCTCCCATAAAGTTTATACGGTGGGAACTAATGATGGCCGGTTTTTTCCATCTAAATGCGATGTTAATACGCCTCAAACACTCATCCACAGAATTGTTTGTTCCGTTAAGAGCCGGCTCAAAAAATGCATTCCTTACCAAATAGCGTTGACCTAATTTGTTTTTATTTCCTGTGAAATGATATTTCTTGGTGTAATTCCCAAACGACCCCGTTGGCACCATTTGCATAAGAAGTCCTTGGATATACTTAACTCCATTTTCGGCAAGGGTTTCCTCTATATTACTGTCCCAAGTATAACATGGTGGGATAAATGATTTTGACCTATATCCAAAAATTTCCTCAAAAAGGTCAAGCCCTTCCTTCAGGCTTTCTTTCATCATCGCAAGATCACTGGGGGTATTGTAATCGAGCACCTCCATAAAGTTATAATCCCCATCACCCGAAAAGGTAGTTTCCCGATCAAAGGTAAAGTCCATTTCTGGTGTTCTTTTTCTCAGCGCGTCCATCCAACGCACCACATTTACATGTTCACGTCCATGAAACTGAGGATGAAACAAACCCTTTTTATTTCCTTCGCGCCATAAAGAAAGGACCTTATCCCGGTTGGGATATTTCAGCAATGTTTCGGTGACTGGCTCCACAAAATACGTCCTAAAATCGGCCGCTTTTATTTTTTTAAAATCAGGATTCCCAACAACAACGTTGGCCGTCATTACCGCCGGGTTTCCAGCAGAATCGGTATAGGAATTCAATACTTCGTACAGCGAAGTTAGGTCTTCATTGCTTTCAAGCGTATCCAATCGGTTATAGTCCGAATGGCCGATATTAAATCCCTTATCGATGAAATTACTGTAAACCTCGGCCGACGGCATACGAATGCTTCCCCAATCGTCGCTTTCGATAACTACGATTTTACGATTTAACCTGGCTCCCGGGATGTTGATTAAATTTCTTGTAATTGTTGACAGTAGGTGGGACATTCTTTAATTTAATGTTAATATTTATATTTATTGGTTAAATACCAATGAAAGCATTGTTATTAGTACAAGTATCAAATATACATTTGCCGGTTAGCCAAACAACGCCTCGGCCAAAGATACCGCGGGGACGAACAAAGGAATACCCAAACCGGGTGTTAGAATCCAGGCATTGATGCTGTCGGATGCCATGCGGAAGTTTACAGCCACGTACAACAGCATGGGAAATATCCCAACCAATGTCAGAGGGTTAATTTTACGTCCGGGCATCTGAACTTGGTACATAAAAAGATATGCGGTGGCAAACATATAGAACAATATCTGGAAACGACCTCCCAATGAAGGCACTACGCTCCCGAAATTAACAAACGACAAGAAGAGGAGCAAAAAGCTAAACAGGTTTCTTTGATCCCTTCCTTCCATCATTTTTCTGTGTTTAAGTTGAACAATTGCGACAGCCGTTAAAAGGTAATAGTAAAGCAAGTTAGCGTTCAGTTTCATAAACCATGTAGCCTGTTGCATCGATTCCTGTATGGCTTCGCCATATTCTGTATTGGAATAACCTTCGTACCTATCCGCAAACGACCCTCCCATTGAATACGAAACAGACTCGATAGTAGGCGCCAACAGATCGGGCAGCACAAACGACGCAAGGGTTATGGGCAGGTAAATATAATTTTTATTGCCAGCCAGTGCATAAACAATCAAAACAAGGTTGGCCGTTAAAAAACTAAAATGAACCAAAGACGCAAAAACAGCAACCACTATAAACCTTAAATCCCTGTTTACCACCACCTGATAGGCTCCATAAAAATAAATCCATGCGGCCGTCCACATCCTGAACCCATTAATGGAAGTTATGGGTAAAATAAAAACGAAAAAAGCCAAATGAATCATGGCATTCCACCCCGGATTTTTTTGATAACTATCGTGCAGAAAGTTAATGGATTTTAAATAAAAAAATCCGAACAAAGCTGCATAAACCGCGAAAAGTGCGCCGTGATAACTTGTAAACCTGGATACTACAAAAGAAATTAACGGTTCCACAATATCTACAGAGGTATCGCTAGAGTACATGCCTCCCACTATGTTGAAAAAATCGGAAAACGGCCGTCTTGCATTTTCAATGAACCGCATCGCATACCTTTCCGAATCTGACCCTTCACCGCCCAATTCTCCAATGGCAAATGTAAAACCATAGTATATCAGATAAATATAGGCCACCCTCCTTGCTACTTTTTCTTTATAATTAACCAATGCCGAAACAAATGCTGCAAAAGGCCAAATCACAAACAAAATCAAATAGTTTCTGGTATTCAGCAAAAACGAGGAGGACACAAACTGATATGACAAATTTTTATACACTCTTGATTACTTTATTTTATAAGTTCCAGGAATTGCCCCGAAACGTTGGTTATATGATATTTTTCAGGATGCGGCAACGGCATACGACCTGCATATTCTTTATTAAGAAAAGCCAACACTTCTTCCATCTTAAGCCCTTTTGTAATGTTTAAAACCGGACGTCCCGTTATGGCATAGTCAATCAGCTTACTTGGCACGTTCAACTGGGTGTTATTGTCAAAGTTCAATAAAAAGTCCATGCCACCAAGTTTTTCCATCAACTCGTCCCTTGGAATGTAATCGGATATGAGCAACTTACCGCTCAACGCTTCCTTGTAGTCCGCTAACAACTCTTCCTGGTTGGTAAAAATGTGTAATCTAAACGGCAGATCTATTTGTGACAACAACTCCAATAATGGCCGTGGGTCGCGGATTCCTTGCAGGAAGCCCCCGGCATATGCAAATTCAGGGACTTTGTTTTGGGCGGTTTTTCCGTTCAGCTTGTTCAGGTCGAAACTGAACCCTTGAGGGATAATTTTTATTTTATCGTGGAATTCTGAATAATAAGCCTCTTTTGCACTCTCAACGGGGATTGAAATAAAGTCGGCCTTCTTACAAAATTGTTTCTCGAGATATCCGAAATAAAAAGGTTTACGGAAAGAATCCAGAACGTCCCCCATATAAGGGTCGCCACAATCAGCAACCCATATGTTTCCGATCATATGTTTCTTTGTTCTGGACAATCCAACGCCCCATTGCACCGGATAGGGAACCGCAAACGATATCACCAGGTCGTATCCGCTTTCATTTTTCAGCATACTTTTTACCCGGAACATTTCTTCAATTCCCGGATACTCTAAAAAAACGGATAGCAACCTTGCTATTCCCTTGGCCAGTTTCGAAAGTAGTTTTGTATTAAATTCAGGTACCGTGGGGAATACCGGCTTTTTCCACATTTTAAAGGTTATAGGATATGTTTCCAGGAATTCCTTGTAGTCGAAGTCCCTGAACTTGCTTATTACCGTTACATGATGGCCTTGCCGATGAAATTCTTTAGCCAACTCGGTCGCCCTAAAACTTCGTGGCGAAATCTCAGGGTAAAACCCGTTTGAAACTAATAATATCTTTTTCTTTTTTGCTCTAGTTATCATATTGCAGGATATAGTATTTTTATTTAAAATATTCGGACATCCCTTCCCTCAAATTATCCACTATCTGCTGTAACCCGATGGTTTTTTTTAAAACCTGCCTGTTGTGATGCACATCATCGAACTGTAGATTGTCCAGTACTTCGGGATTCTCTATTCTGAAATCCTTATCAATTGAAAACACAATTATCCCAATCCGTTTTAAATAGCAATAAAATGTGCTCGATTCGTTTAAATATACCTTACTGCCCAGCCATAGCATCATAACAATATTGCCCACCGCCTGTTGCCGGTAATGATTCATGACTACTACACCGCAACTCTGCAATATTCTATTGTAATCTTCCAAAGGCATAAAAGTACGCAATGGATTAAAGTTGCCGTTAAATGTTTCGTCTCCAATCTTCTGAACATAATCTGCATAAACCTTGCTGCCGTAACTCAAGGGTACCACTAGTTTCCGGTTGCCGATACCAATATTCTTGAGCATGACAAAAGCTTCGAGATGGTTGTTGGTATCCGATGCCGAGTTACCCAAAAGAATATCATTTCCTTTTATAGTCGCTTTTTCGTTGCCTTGATTTATATATTCCAGGGGATAATAACAAAACGGGAAAAACTTACATTCCTCAGAAAGAATTTTTTTTTCTTTAAAGAAATCACATTCCTCGCGGTACAAGGTAGCCAAATACGAAATAGTGGCAGCGGCCAGCTTAGGTGAATCGGCTACTGTTTCTATTTTTTTATAAACCACTTTACGAATTAAATCTTTGAGTTGCTCTTTAAATGATTTCCGGGGTTCCTTAAGGTTTAAGGCTGAGGTTAAATCGCCTGTGAGGGGATAACCCGGTAAATACCGATCCACATACAGTTCAGCGCCCCATAACAAACCAATAATTTTATCTTTGACCGGTGATGCCAGGTACACTTCGCAATTGAGTTCGGTAAATCCGTGCAAAAAGATACAATCATAGTTTAGGGTTTGTTTGGCAAGGTGCCCCACTGTATGGCTACTTTTATTTATCCGATCCACATTTGGTTTGGGGTCCACATATTTCATTTCTTTCTGAAATCGAGACAGTGGGATGAGAAACTTGTTAGACCCAGGAAATGCCTTTTCGAAGATTAGATTGGCCGCATTAATAAATTTTTCGTCGGACGCAATATGAAGTATGGATTTTTTTTGGTGGCTCATTTAAATATTTTTGATTACATCCATAATATTTTCCACATCCTGTTGACTCAACTCGTAAAATAAAGGTAAACGCACCAACTTATCAGAATAATTATCGGAGTTGGGCAATTCTCTGCCACCATGGATATCATTGTAGTACTTACTTTTATGAAGGCTCAAATAATGGAACACGGCCAATATATCTTTTTCCTTTAAAGCCTGGATAATCTGCTCGCGTTGTTTCACTGAATTACAAACGAGATAGAACATATGGCCGTTTTGTACGGCGTAATCAGGTGTAGTTGGCAACCGGACCTCATGGGCTTTTGCCCAATCTTTCAGGCCGATATAATACTGTTGCCATATTTTTGTTCTCTTTTGCTGAATGTCCCCCAGATTTTCTAGCTGCGCCCAAAGATAAGCGGCAATAATTTCGGAAGGTAGAAATGAGGAACCCGTATCGCACCAGCCATATTTATTAACTTCCCCCCTAAAAAACTCTGCACGGTTAGTTCCTTTTTCCCAAATGATTTCTGAACGTTTTATAAATCTTTCGTCATTGATTGCCAGCAACCCTCCTTCACCCGCATTGATATTTTTTGTTTCGTGAAACGAAAAAGCTGCCATATGACCGATACTGCCCAAAGGCCTGTCTTTATAATACGATTCTATGGCCTGTGCCGCATCTTCGATGACCAACAAATTATATTTGGCAGCAATATTCATTATCTTGTCCATATCACAGGCTACTCCTGCATAGTGAACAGGCACGATAGCCTTGGTTTTATGGGTCACATATTCCTCTATAATGTCCTCATCAATACCCGGATGATCCTTTCTACTATCCACAAAAACCACCTTCGCCCCCTGGCGCACGAAAGCAAGCGCTGTTGATACAAAAGTATAGGAAGGCACAATCACCTCATCGCCGGGTTTTATATCGGCCAGGATGGCACACATTTCGAGCGCATCTGTGCATGATGTGGTCAACAGTGCTTTTTTAAATCCGTATCGTTGCTCAAAAAAATCCTGACATTTACGGGTAAACAAACCATTGCCCGAAATCTTCCCGGAATAAACTGCCTGATACATATAGTGCATCTCTTTGCCGGTTAGATATGGCTTATTAAAAGGTATCATAAATTAGTATTTTAGCAAGTTATAAAATTAACAACAATGATAAGATCAGCCTAGATAAATATCAAATAAGAATTAAGTACCCCAACAACAATTTTGCCTCCATGGAAACCGGGGTACTTACCCAAATAATTTAACAGTACTTCAATCGTGTTGACCAACATTTTCCTATCGAACAATTAAACCATCCTCAGTGCCAATAATGATATATATTTAAAATTTCCTCGATCTTGAAATTACATTTTTCATAAAGCTTGCAAGCGCAGCTATTATGCAGTTGGGTTACAATCTTTATCTTATCCAGTTTCAATTCGAAAGCCAAGTTATCAGCAAATGCAACTAAATCCATCCCAATCCCTTTACCTCTAAAGCATTCTTTCACAGCCAGTAATCCAACATTTGCTTGGTTATGCTCTCGAACAACAGTAATTAATCCAATAATATCATCGCCGTGCATAGCTACTATATTTTTAATTGCGCTGGCTTTGTTGAACGAATTGATCACCATTTGCCGGTACAATCTCTCGAACTCGTTATTCTGAAAATTGCCGTCCATTCGAAACCGAGAATATTTACCTGCTTCCAAACCTAACCGGATCAGATCGTCGTTTTCGCATATTCCGGCAAATTCCCTCATTTTATTACTAAATATAGTATGTGGTTCGGAACACTTAGAATAAACCGTGCGTATATCAGCTAGATGTGCCCCTGCTTTTAATATTTTACTATTTAATTCTGTTTCCTCCGGGGATACAAATATATAGGTCAATCGGATTCTTTCTTCCCCGATTTCATTGATCAAATCGTCAAATTTAATTGCTTCGTTGCCAGTCAAATGTAATTGGGCTACCTTGTAACCGAAAAATTGGGAATCCCATTTCTTTAATTTTAATCTGTTCTTCTTAACTTCATTCATAGTTTGTGTTATTAAATTCTGGGTAAGAATTATTGAACAATAAATAATAGCTATATAAGTATTTATTTTATACTTATACGATAAAACGAAAATATCTTGTGCGCAATTTCAAAGTGTTCCTTACAATATAACTTTATGGCTATCCTGATAGATAAGATATCCGCTTCTATCATCACTGCACGTTAAACAACGGATTTCAGGATTGGTCATCTGTGCCTTGACGATATATTTTTCTGTTCCACTGGTAATTTCGGGTTGTAGATGGCTCCTTTCCTTCGACAAGAAATAAACGCCGGAGCACTTATTATACGTCTTCTTGGGGGTAGTAAAATAACCGAGAGACACATCGATCACACCTTTTAAAAAATCGTAACCGGTTGACAGCTCCACCAGATCGGATCCGATAAAATCGCCCCCCATCCGTGCGCCGACCTCTATGACAAAAACATCGCCCTTGGGATCGATTCTAAACTCGCTGTGGCTGGCCCCATTTTTTACGCCCAGCGCAGTTAAGCACTTCTCTGTTTCCTGAATAATATTTGATTGAATTTTTTGTGGTAATCTTGACGGTTGATGATGGGCTACTTCAACAAAATAAGGACTTCCGGTTGTTTCCTTATCTGTTATGGCAAGTACATAATGTTTGCCTTTCCACGATATTGCCTCAACGCTCACCTCGTCCCCTTCGATGTATTCTTCAACAATACAGTCATTAACAAACGATTCTTTTTGCGCAGTTTTAATGGCCAATTCCAAACCGCTGGATTCGTCCACCTTTTTTACCCCTCGGCTACCCGATCTATCCACCGGTTTTACTATCAAGGGATATCTAAAGGAATCCTCCTTAAAAACAGGACTGCTTTCATTTATCCTCACAAACTTTGGCAACCTAATTTGATTGCGATCAAAAACTTGGCGCATCCTATATTTATTGGTCAAAACCAAAGAGTTACAATCCCCATTCCCAATCAGTCCCATTTGTTGTGCTACAAAATTAACACTGGGTACCGCAATGTCGGTAGCAATAGTTGTGATGCCGTCGATATTAATTTTTAAACATTCTTTTAAAATGGCGTTTTTGTCGGTGGTAGAAATAGGATAAAAGCAGTCGGCCAGGGGTTTACACACGGCTCCTTCCTCCCATGCGAAACAATGCACCTCAAGACCCAGCTCTTTTGCTTTCAGCACCAGTGGCTTTTGCAAATAACCGGCACCAATAATGGCTAGTTTTTTGTTTAAATATTCAAATTTCATTTAAAATAATCATCAAATAAAACAAGATTTTCAGTAACTATATCTTAAACCACCTAAAAACCCGATACATTCCCTTAATATTTTTAAGCTTAGATAAAAAAACAAATATCAGTAGTGAAAAATTATATATTGCAACATAGTAGCTGTAAGGCTTGCTAACGCCATCCTTATCTATTCTACTTAAACCATTCCATTCCAATATTTTTTTAATCCTTTTGTAGTTTTTGTAATAGGGTTTGTAAGTAGCAGCATTTGTAATTAGAAAAACAAACTTACATATAGGTTGATTGATGAAATAACGTTGTGCTTCTGTAAGATTAGCTTGGTCTTGAAATTTTTTAAGATTAATTGCAGAGAGGACAAAGCCATGGGTGGCTCCTTGAGTATAAAATAATTTAGAATTAGTTGCCGATCCTAAACGTGTAGTTCTTTGATAAAACGAATTTCCATCAAAGATACATTTGTTTGCAAGACATAAAACACGAGCAATTAACTCGCCATCTTCGAGATATGGGACATTGGCTAAGTATCGAAGACCGTTTTTATTCATAAACTTTGTATTGAACAGTACCGCCCACATTCTGTCCGGATCCGTCCGTCCATCTCCCCTTGCCATATAGTAAATTTGGTTCCCATTAAGTACTTTTAGGCTATACTCGCTATTTAGCACTTGCCTGTGCACACTTCCATCCTCCCGGTGAAAGGTAAAACCAAGGTAAGAGACCTCAATGTTATACTTATCCGCATTATCTAAAACCCTACCGAAACTGTTTTCATCTACGAAATCATCGGGGTCAATAAACAACAAGTATTTTCCGGTCGCTTTGTCCATGCCGTTGTTCCTGGCACGCGATACCCCCTGGTTCTCCTGGTCGATGAGTAAAATGTTGTCGAATTCTTTTTGCAGTTTAATTACGATCTCCTTACTATTGTCCGGAGACCCGTCGTTAATACAAATAATCTCGTAATCCTCTTGTGTGATATCTTGATTTTCGAGACTGCGAAGGCATCTCTCCACATAAGGTTCGACGTTATACATTGGGACGATAATAGAAAGACGTTTCACGATAGATGGTAAGTTTTTTGTTTCAAAAATTACTGTTAAGTATATAATTCACTCCTCCTCAAACCCTTAACCAGGCGCAACTTAATCCATATATAATATTTAAACGGGTTTAGGTAAACCGCTAGCAGATTCAAAAGAAACCCGGTCCCTTTACTACGGTTGATCCGGTTGTTGCGGAAAATTTGGGCCCCCATCCAATAAAACCTTTGATACAACATGATATCTAAAGGTAAATTTGGATAGGTATAGATTCTCCTGAATCCCTCAAGTTTAAAATAATTGGGGTTAACGTGAAAAGAACTGCCCGTATTGTTAATGGCATTTGCATGGGTACGATAATTAACGGTACGTTTATCCATAAAGTGTAGTTTATGGCCATTTTTCGTCAGGTTCAACCAAAGCGGGTAGTCCTCAAGCAATTTAAACCTTTCGTCGAAGCCCCCCACCGATCGCAATACCTTTGTGTTGATAAACAAGGATGGGGTGAAGTGTATCCTGTCGGAAATAAGCAGCATTTTATATTGGGATTCCGCAGTTCGTTCCGGAGCGACAATGCTGTTAGGTTCAATATCTCCGGATGGAGTAGATTTAACATACGTCTCATCTTTAATTTCATCTAAATAAACATCAGTTATTGAGAACAATACCTTAATATCATTGTTTTTGTTAACCCAATGTACATTATCTCTTATGCAATCCGGCTTTAAAGTATCGTCACCCGCAGGCAAACAAAGCCATTCCCCGCTGGCTTCCTTAAGGCCTCTGTTTGCATTGGCCGACACACCCGTGTTATACTCAGTTTCGACAACGAGGGCTCTCGAAAATCTTTTTTTGTTGGCATCAATCCATTTTTTACAAACTTCAACCGTATCATCCCCGGAGCCGTCGTCGGTGACGATCAATTCAATTTCGGGCCAGGTTTGGGCACTAATGCTATTCAATGTTTCCTCAACAAACCTCGAAGAATTGTATGTAACTACTATAACTGAAACTAATTTGTTCACAAAATATAATTAATAAATTATTTATTCTGGTGTTATTTATCGTTTGGCTTGATCTTTCTCGATATTTTACTTATTATCAATTGCTTAAAGTCCATCAGTTCGTTTAACTTATAATAGGAATATAAAGTGGTTACCGCGAGTATGCAGCCACCCACCAAATATTTAAGCGTAATGTTTGGTATAAATACGGAAATAAAGGACAAAAATACGAGACCGTTTGTGGCTAAAAACCTTCCATAGAACTTACGCGGGTAGCTAAACTGATATCTACCCTGCAAAACACTGTAGCCGATAATTACACCCAACACATACGATATGATAAATGATATACCAAGTCCATTAAGTCCGTAGAGATAATAAAACAACAGGTTCAGGGCCAGGATAATGGATCCCGAAATTATTTCTAAGATCAAAAACAAACGTCCTTCCCCCTTGGCCAAAAAAACATAGCCCATAGCCCATGAAATCACCTTAAACAGCATTCCTAACATGGTAAGGTTGGCAAACATAACAATAGGTAAAAATTCATCTGTGTATAAGACCCTAACTATAAGCGGCATACCTACAATCAACGAAGACAACATTGGGGCCATAATTAAAAGTGCCGTTTCTCCCTGTTGGCTGACCAAAGTTTTAACCTTCTGGTTATCTGACTGCACTGCCGACAAACGGGGAAAGTAATCGGTAGCCATGGCCGCAAATACAATTCCGGTATATTGCCCTACAACACCCCATCCGGCATTATAAAGCCCTACCTGTTCCACCCCTGATTGCTGGCTTATAAAAGCATTTAATATATACGCCGAGAGCGTGGCGATAAATCCGGCCAATGTCATCGATAAACCCAGCCGGGCCATTCCCAGCCCGTTCCTCCACGTTTCCGTGGGCTTTAAACTTATCTTTTGTATTTTAACGCGACGCGAATAATACCAGGACAAAAATAAGGCAGTTGCAGCCGCCAACACCATGGAAGGCACAATACCTTCCAATCCATATATATAAAATAGGGGGATCGCAGTTACAAGGCCCAAAGCCGAACCTAATACCCCGGCCATAGCTAAATCCTTTAAACGGCGTGTACCTTGTAATATGGCCTTTTGACCATTACTTAAGGCTGTTAGCAGCAGTGTAACAGACAGCCATACAAAAGCCCAGGTATATTCGGTATTTCCAAACGACCATTTGCTTAGCCAGGATGCCATTGACAAGGTAACCACGGCCCCAAGCATACCTGTCAACCACGACCATCTTCTAAGGGTCACTATAACTTTTGCTATTTTGAAACTGTCGCCATGCCCATGCGCCTCGGAAACATCCCGGACGGCACTAAAAGCAATCCCAAGCCCGGTAATTGACATAATCAACTGAATGGGTGCATTGAGCAAGCCCATGATTCCCACACCGGCAGTCCCTAATAAAACTGCCACAAACTTTACCCTGATGATCCCTATCAGAATGCTGAATACCTGGACGCCACCAAAAATAGAAGTAGCTTTAAGTATCTGTCGATAAGAAGCTTTGACGCTGTTTTCTTTGATTTTTTCCATTTCAATCGGATCCGAACCAACCACAGATTGACCGTCATCCTTACCTTCTGTTATTACCGACAAATTTTCTTTCGTTATATCCAACTTTTTGATTATTTCTTGTTTCAAACTTTTTAGTTTAGTTCAGGTATTTGATAACCTACCAATTCAATCAAATTTCAAATAAAATTATTGATAGCTGTAACTACTTTTTCGGCTTCACTATTTGTCATTACCTGGCTTATAGGCAAGCTTAACACTTCATTATGAATTTTTTCTGTAATTGGGAGAAAAGTATTGTTCATGCTTTTATATGCTTTTTGTTTGTGGGGCGGTATCGGATAGTGAATCAAGGTTTGTACTTCGTTCTTCATTAAATATTTTTGAAGTTCATCACGTTTATTATGTCTTATTATAAACAGATGCCAAACATGATCGAAAGTATTGCGTGTTGCGTGTTGCGTGTTGCGTGAAGGCAAGATAATTTCCGCATGGCTAATGTTTTGTAAATAGTAATTCGCAATTTTACGGCGATGTTGATTATCGGCATCCAACCTCTTTAGCTTTACCCTCAAAACTGCGGCCTGGATCTCATCTAGCCTGGAATTTAAGCCCTGGTAATCGTTAACATATTTTTTTGTTGAACCGTAATTTGCTAGAGCTTTAATCACGGAGGTTAGTTTTTCATCATTCGTTGTTACCGCACCTCCATCACCGAGTGCCCCCAAATTTTTACCTGGATAAAAGCTATGTCCGGCAGCGTCTCCGAGTGCACCGCTCCTAACAAGCGGAGAGGTTTTAATCTGTGCACCTGCCGCCTGGGCGTTATCTTCAACAATTTTTAGGTTATATTTTTCTGCAAGCATTTCCAATTCTTTCGACCAACACACTTGACCATAAAGGTGAACCACCATAATAGCTTTGGTACGCGATGTAATATGTTTTTCTATTAAAGAAATATCCAGGTTATAGTTTTTAATATCGGGCTCAACCAACACTGGTTTTAATTGGTTATCGGTTATTGCAAGAATAGAGGCAATATAGGTATTGGCCGGAACAATCACTTCATCACCTTTCTCCATTATACCCATTTCAATATAGGCTCTAAAGATTAATCGCAAGGCGTCTAAACCATTTGCCGTACCTGTACAATAATCTGTTCCGATAAAAGCGGCATATTCTTTTTCAAATGCTTCTACCTCATTGCCTAATAAATACCAACCACTTTTCACAGTGTCCTGAATAGCGTTCGAAATTTCGGGCTGAAAACTTTCCGTAATTTTTTGAAGGTCAAGAAATTTAATCATCGCTTAATGTTAAATATCATTGGTTATTGTTTGATTTTAAAAAGGATTTGAATATTTCGACAAAATAGTCCAAGTCCTCTTGGTTTAGTTCCTGATGAACCGGGATGAAGAATGCTTCCTCACCATAAAAAACACTACATTGAACTCCATGATTGTAATAATATTTCTTAAGATTTGGCAAGTCAATTTTTTCAGTCTCCGACTTAAACATAAACACACCTGGCATTACCCCTGCTGTTAAAGCAAATCTTTCGGGAAACCCCAATTCGTGAAACTTGTATTTCAAATAATTATAGTTATCCATTCTTTTTTCAACAATCACATCCTTATGATCTATATATTCCGACAACACATTTTTGATATAACGTAACAATTCCATGTTAACAATAGAATCGCAATGAAGCCCATTCAAGTTATCGCCAACTAAAAGACCCCCTACCTGTAAAGGAAAAGTTTTAGGAAAACTATAAATTACGTAATCTCCAATTGTACCTGGATCTGCACCTATTCCTTTAGAGAAAAAAGTATTCGCACAATCTTCTATAATAGGTAAACCATATTCTTTCAGCTTCTCAGGATGTTCATATGGAAATCCAAACTCGTGATTCAAAAATATTGCTTTCGTATCCGGTGTAAATTCCCTGGACCAAAGGCAGAACTTTTCGATTTCTTTGGTTACACATCCGCTAATGTAAAAGTTACCCGAAGTGGTTAAAATGGTAACTACATCACCTGATTTTAAATCCAGCCTCTCTAATGCAAGGTTTATTGCCCCTCGGCCATTCTCGGTATACACAAACCTGTTTTCCCCAAATCTATTGTCGAAATAACGGTCGATACTGTTGTTATCCGGAAGATTATGATTTTTGGCCAGATCACTTGTACGAAACGGGCCTATTCGGTAACAAGGTAAACTATATGGATCAGGGTTGATAATAAACATGAGAATAAAGCTACGTTAATTAAATATTGAATGCCATTTGGAGGGAACTATATTATCCGTTTTTAGTCAGTTTTAATCCAAACCGATACCTAATTGAGGAAGTGGCTTCATGGGTTTCTTTAAATCTTAATAACCCGGCATTGGGAACACCGTCCTCTGTGGAGATCCCCAAATCGACATATTTATAACCTTTATTTTTATAATACTCCCATAAATGAAATAACATAAAATCCATAGCCCGGAGTGGTCTGCCCAAATCATTATCACCCCAAAACACCGCATATATTATTTCCGGATGCGAACGATAAAAAATGGATGACGCGACCATTTCCCCACCTGAAGTGCAAACCTTGAAAAAATCCACAGGCCATAGACCTCCAGTTTTTTCAATGTCTTCCAACGTCATATATATAGGTCTGCCAAATTTGGCCCTGTTTTCCTTGATCAATTCGTAGCCCATACGTTTGTCTTCATAGTCTGTAGTATGCCCAAAAACCAGCTCATTACGAAGTGCTTGCCGATAATATTCGCGGCTATTTTTTTGTTTGTACTTGCCTTCAAACTTTTCGAGATCGATATAACTTGTTATCTCCGGGGTTTCGTGTTCGAAACCAGCCCTAAAAAAAGCGCTGACACATTTTGAGTTGAAGGTTGGATGATAAATATCCGGTGGGAGCGTAACTCGCAATTCCTCATAATTGTTAGCCTGTGCAAAAGTCTTTAATTCATTCACAAAAACATCCACTTTATCGGAATACATGTTCTCCTTTTTAAAATGAAATCCGCCAAAAGGAGCGGAAAACGGAGAAAGCAGTATATTATCTTTTATTCCGGCCACCAGACCTATTTCCGGTTTGGCTACATCTTCTACCAAGCGTATTACCTTATCTATTTTATTAATATTAAGTTCCACAAAATCCTCAGAGTTAAACGAGTGTGGGTTGGTCGGAAAGTATTGCCCAAAAGAT
Source organism: Saccharicrinis sp. GN24d3 (assembly GCF_052400645.1). Classification (NCBI taxonomy): domain Bacteria; kingdom Pseudomonadati; phylum Bacteroidota; class Bacteroidia; order Marinilabiliales; family Marinilabiliaceae; genus Saccharicrinis; species Saccharicrinis sp. GN24d3. The sequence continues at coordinate 108,680 of NZ_JBQTGI010000008.1, read as the reverse complement.
TTTGCGCTAACTTCAACTAGCATGTTCAGATGTTTTATAGGTTAAAAATTCATCGTAATTACGGATGTAATCATCTTCGCTATATTTCTCCGAGGCCAGCACAAAGCAGATAGCTCCCGACGAGAAATTAACGATCTCTCTCCATATTCCGGGAATCACCATTAATCCGAAATTCGGCCTGTTCAACTGTATTATTTTTTTATTTTTCCCATCATCGATGATTACGTCAAAACAGCCGCTAGCAGCAATTATAAGTTGATAAAGGTCTTTATGTGCATGACCGCCTCTTTCAGATCCACCGGGAACATCATATAAATAATATACCCTTCGAACATCAAAAGGTAAATGTTCCCCGTTTTGTATGATGGACATATTACCTGCAGGGTTTTGGATTTTGGTTAGTTCAATAACATTACAATTGTGAATATCAGAAACAAAGTTCATCATAAATTTCCATAGGTTACATAAATAATAGATCCTTAGATAAGAGAGAATAATCTTCCCGAACTTGATTTAGAAGATTTATTTACAAGATGCTTAAAACCAGTTTAATACGAAATTGAATATTTATGGCACAAACAACTCAAAACCGGATACTTCAAAATACTAATCGTAAGTCTATAACAACAAGAAAAGTTAAAAAGCATCCTGTTTAATCCACAATATTATCTCCTTGCACCAGCTTCAATCTTTTATACTCATCAAAATCCCGAACATAGTCATCGGGATTATACTCCGTTGAAGAAATAATTACGGCCAGTGAGTTTGTGGAAAAATTCTCCATAAGTCCCCAGGTCATTTTTGGCACAAGCACACCATAGTATGATCTGTTGAGGGAATACCTATGTTCCTTTTCGCCATCATGCAGCACCACATCAAAACTTCCCGATAGTGCAATGATCAGTTCCTGGGTTTCTTTAAAGGCGTGACCTCCCCGTATTTCTCCACCGGGCACATCATATATCCAATACACCCTTTTTATTTTAAACGGCAAATGGGTGTCCTCTTCAACAAAGGACAGATTGCCCCTTATATCGAGATATTTTGGCAATTCAATGATCGAAGGCTTCATGTTTATCGTTTAAATATTTGAAAGTAGACTTTCGCTTATTTTACTTTTTTTCGTTTCGCTGGTATAACCGTACTTTTTTCCGTACCCGTATTTTTTAGGCTTAAAATCAACATCGTTAACCAGTACGCTTACATGGCCGTTGCTTGCTGTAGCTTCGGCAAGCGCCTGGTTCATCATGTTCTTTAGTGTTTTGTTAACGCGCACCACCATCAAAACAGAATCCACATGTTCGGTCAGCTGATGCGTATCGGAAATAAGCCCTATGGGGGCCGAGTCCACGATGATATAATCGAATCGTTTTTTTAGCTCTTCAAACAACCTTGCTGCAGACGCCGAAGCCGCCAATTCCGAGGGGTTTGGCGGTATGGGACCCGAGGAAATTACGGAAAGGTTTTCGTGAAACGTTTCCTGTATGATATCATCCACCTTATCCTGGCCTATCAGAAAGGTTGACACACCGCTTTCTTTTGCAAGTTCAAACGCTTTGGCAAACTTCGGGTTACGAAGGTCAAAGCCCACCAATACGGTTTTTTTGTTCAACAAACTGTATACCGCCGCCAAATTTATGGATGTGATAGTTTTACCATCACCCGGCATAGGAGACGTAACTAATATAACGGGGTTTTTCTTTTCATCGGTGATAAACTGCATTCGGGACCTTACCAGCCTGAACGATTCAGCCAGCGCCGAATCCGGGTTACCGAAGATGAGCGTGTACGGATTCCCTTTTATTCGGGGAATGCTTCCCATCATAGGTAAGTCCCCCAATTTGTCAATATCCTCTTCTCTAAACCGATTATTAAGGACATATGATAAATAAAAGAACAACATCGGAACAATGGAACCCAGAAAAAAGGCGATAAAATAAATCATGTTTGCATTGGGGGCAACCAATTGACTGTACATTTCGCTGGCAGGATCCACCACCTCATTATCGGGCCTGTTGGACGCCTTTTGCATTTGCAGCTCCGACATTTTTTGCAGTAGAAAAGTGTAAAGGGCATCGTTCAATTTAAATTTACGTTCAATACCGAGCATTTGTCGTTCCGTTACGGGAAGTGCGGCCGCTTGTGAGTTTATTCTTGCTATTTGATCTTGATTTTCCGATCTTGCCAATCCATTTGCCCTGCGTAATCCGTTCAAGGTCTCTATCAGCTCTTCTTTTTTGCTTCTTATCTTTTGGCTGATCAGTGTATGCAGTGGGTTTTTTTCGCCACCGCCTTGCCCCAACAGTTGTCCCTGCAAATCGGCCAGCTCTGTAACCAAGCCGGTCAGTCCGGGATCTTCGATGCCCATACTAATCGGCATGGGTAATTCTCCTTTCGAATCATCAGCCAGGTAGTCCGCCAAATAATCATAGTAATCCGCCTCAAGTTTCAGTCTTCTTTTCTCCGTTTCCAGTGTGGATGCACTTCGGATAATAGCTTGCCCTTGAACAGAAAAATCCATCACTCTATTGGAAGACCGGAACTCCGTAAGTTTATTCTCCGTGATTACCAATGAGTCTTTTACCCCGACCAGTTGATTCTCTATAAATTGGATTCTCCTGTTGGCTTCCATGTTTTTTTTCTCCAATGAGATATCCTGATACACGGATGTCAGCTTGTTCAGGAATTCCACGTCCTGTGTGCGGTTGGTTCCAGTAATGCTGATTTCCAATATGGAACCGGAACGTGTGAGCACGTCCACAGAAATACGTCCGTTAAAATACTTCACCAAACTCTCCGAACTATTCACCACAAAACACAATTGATGCTCGGCATGTGTCGCAAACCACGATTTATCTGTGCATATAATATTTATATTACCACCAGGGAATTCAATCGGTTCTCCAAATGCGGTCCGGATATTCACCCCCTGTGATTCAGAAAATAACCTGATATTGTCATTTCCCAAATATTCGATACCAAACTCTACGTTTTTCGGTAGCGGATTTTCTCCATTAAATTTTATCTTTACGGGAGAATTTGGATACAGCGATATCTCGTTACTAACCGTCTTAAAGTAAAATTCCAGTTCAAAATCCAGCTCTTTGAGTGCCCGTGCGGTCAATTCCCTGGAGGTGATTATCATAGTCTGGTTCTCCAGGTTCCGCATACCTCCCGGTAACCCCAACCCTTTTAGCAACTCATCGTTATCCGGTCCCGTGTTATTTTCTTCTTCATATATAAGTACCGAGGTATATACTCTGTACACGGGCATTGAATGCGAAATATAATATCTAGCCCCTATAAATGCCAATACAATTGTTATAGCAAAATAGTACCAATTTTTGATAAGTATATTAACAATAAGCCCCGGGTCTACACCTATATTTTTAAGTGCAGGATTATTTTTGTTACTATTTAGTACTTTATTGTTATTCTTCATTGTACAATATTAATGGTTCGTCAGATATGAAAGCCCCTTTAAAAATAGGATTTTTAACCTTCAGATTTAAACAAAATCTTATTAATTTTGGTTCTGAATTAAGGCATATACCACAAAACCGGTATTTAATACCCCCAACACAATCGAATAGATGGCCGAATTCATTTGGAACGTCCTTCCCTTTAGAGGTGGGGCATAAATAATATCATTTGGCATTACATAATAATATTCCGATTCAAGAATGCTCCTGTCGGAGAGTGAGAACTCTTTGACAACCGGTCCATACGCTGTTGGTCTGATCAACTGTATCTTTCTTCTGTCGCTATAATCGGCAAGATCGCCCGCCATAGCCAAGGCCTCAAAAATATTGACCCTATTCTTTGTCAAGGGATATCTACCCGGACTGCCCACTTCGCCCATTAAACTTACATAATTATTGACCAGACGAACCGTAATAGACGCATCTTTCACATAACTGCTAAAAGTACTCTCCAACTTTATTTTTACACTATTTAACGTTTGCCCTTCAACATAGACCTTGCCCACAAATGGTATTTCGATATTTCCCTCACTATCTACAACATAACCCTGCAGAATAGCACTTTCCTCCGTTATGGTTCCCTCTCCGGCAACAGGATTAAACATGGCCGACCATTTGGGATCCGGTGAAACCACATTGATGTACAGGTTATCATATGGCATCAACTTATACTCCAAGGGTACCAGGTTTACCCTGCCTGCAGCTTGTTCTGTGCCAATGGAACCCGAATATTGAAGATATGTGAGCTTCTTGCGCGAAACACAAGAGCTAAAAAAGGCCATGCATAAAACCAGCATCAAGAATAAATATTGTTTGGAGGTCATAAGTATATCTTTATAAATAAAAAATTGTTTCTGTCTATATCCTTATTTCAATCCAGCTATACGATCGGTATCAATTAATTCTATGATTAACCCGTACCTGGCCAGTAAAAAGGCGATATTATGCCCATCAAAAGCTTCCCCGGGCTGTGGGGGAACAAGCGTCAGGAGCCCGTTGCCTTTCAACTCCGCTAATTTATCGTTAATATCATCGCATTTAAAACAAATATGATGAAAGCCACCACCTTTTTTGACGAAATCAAAAAGGGATTTATTACTGTCCATTGGTTCGATTAATTTAACTTTGAGACTGTTGTTTTTATTAAGAAAGGTAACCTTAACTTTTTGACGCGAATTTTCAACAAAATCCGTCATTTGGGTATAGCCAAACACCTCTTCCCAATACTTTACGCCTTGATATAAATCTTTTACAGCAATACAAATATGGTCAATTATCATTTTGATGGATGATTTTAAATTCCACTCTACGGTTTATCTTCCTGCCCTCTTCCAAAAGATTGGACCTAAGCGGAAATTCTTCCCCTTTTCCCCGGGGAATCAATCTTCCTTTTTTAATTCCCGTGCTTCCGAGATAGTCTGCTATTTTTTGTGCCAACGACTGCGACAAATACAAATTTCTAACGGAAGAGGCAACATTGTCTGTATGAACATCAATTTGCAAGTCTATTTCAGGGAATTTATGCAACAAGCCCACCACATTGTTAAGCATCAATATACCGTTTGTCTTTAATATGTTACGATTGTTAAACAGATCGTTTAATTGAACACCATATTTCTCCACTATCCTGAACAATTCTCTTTCGGCAGGCTCTGTTAATACGTTATAAGTTACTTTTGCCCCCTCAAAACCACTTTCCTTAAGTGCTTTATAGGCTGGATAAACCAATATGAGTTGCCTTTGCTCATCGACTATATAACTAAACGTACTATCCTGCTTGTTGAAATACTCACGAATTTGATATTTTGAGGGAACTGTGTTAAACACCGGACTATCCAAAGGCACTCTTTTATCCGACAACAACAGTTGTAACCTAAAAACACTCTCTTTTCCTTCATTAACAACTGCACCGTAAATTCGTTTTTTTTTAAACTTATTGGCTTGAGCAACGACTATATCGTCATTTGCAAAGGATTGCCGTTCCGCCAAAAATTTATCTCTTTGGCTCTCCTTTGAAAAAACGGATATGTTTTTTGTAACCGATTGTTTGCTTATCTCTCCGGTTGTTTTGCATTTTAAGGCCACACCAAGTTTTATAAGATTCTCGCCTTCTTTTTTGAATTGATAGGTGAATTCCCGTCCTGTTATATAGGCAGTATCTTCCAACTGCCAGTAAAACTCAATTATATCATGATTCGGATAGTTGGTCTTTGAACCATCTATGTGAATAGTATCACCAACCATTACATAATCATCTGAGCGGATAAAAGGCTGTTCAAAATCCATAATCTCGACTTGGTAAGTGCTCTTATGAAAAAACATTTCCTTTGTTCTTCGATCCACTATATTCACGTTTACGGTAAAGCTACCTGTTTCCGAAAAACAATGTCGCACCTGTTTACCGTATTGCTTAACCCCGTTACCAAAATCCCACTCATACTGAAGCAGCAAGGTGTCCACCACAATTGAACCTTCATCGCCTAAATTTATACAGTAATTATTTCCCTTTTGTGGCTGAGCGAACCATACATGATGCTTTATGGTACTAAAGCTATAGATATCCATGGTTCGGTCCCGGTTGGATGAAAAATAGCCGCTATCCATCAGGGCATCGGTAACAATCCCAAAATCATCGTGGATGGAATTAACAGGGGCATTTAATCGAACAGGATCATGCCAGGAATCACCATCTACTTTGGTTACGAATATATCCTTACCCCCTAGGCCGGGATGCCCGTCGGAAGAAAAGAATAATTCGCCTACCTGGTTCACAAAAGGATATGACTCATTCCCGGAGGTATTTATTTGGGATCCGAGGTTCACGGGATCGCTCCAATAACCATTTGTCCATTCGCAATAATACAGGTCGGCACCTCCATAACCTCCTGGCTTGTCTGAAGAAAAATATAGTCTATTTTCGTCGGGGGATAAGCATGGGGTTGTTATATTAAACCAATCGTTATTATAATGAAATTCCGATATATTACCCCATTTTCCATTTCCTAAATTAGCAGAATATATTCCTAATTTATTAATTCGGTACGGTATTTTTTTCAAATTCGCATCTGCCAACATATTCCTGGAATAATATACTTTATTTTCTTTCGGATTAAATGATGCGGGGCCGTCATTAAACCTTGTTGTTAACTGTTTCGAAAACAACTTGATATTCTTCCATTCTTTCTGAACCTTACTGACATAGTACAAATTAAACTGGCTCTGACTTGCATCGTTGGAATAATCAATAAGGGAAGATATTCTTCGGTTCGAACAGAAAACTAACCCCTCCTTATAAAACACAGGCGAAAACTCATCATATCTCTTGGTGCTAAATGAAGTTTTTTCTACTTCACACCATTTTATTTGGCTTTTTGATACCAACGAGCAAAGAATAATGATTACCGACAGTGTTAGATATTTTTTATTCATAAAAACAAAGGTAGTTAAATGCCGCTAGCTAAAAAATTAAAGGAGTAGGGGCATCAACTTTATATTTAAACAGATATCTAAGCATTATCTCATGCGATCCGTTACTGTGTCTGTTAAGTTTACTTATTTCAAAATTAAATCCATATCCTACTGAAAATTGACTAGTTGCACTTACCTGCAAAATAGCGGTAGCGGAACGCTCGTTTCTGAACGAACCACCCAGCCAAAAACGATCATCGTAACTAACCAGCGTATTAAAATCATACTGAAATTTTTCTGGAGACTCCATCGATGTATATTGTAAAAGCAAAGAAGGGTACAGCTTAATCCTTTTATTCAAACCTATTTTATATCCCGTATTCAACAAATAAGAATATTTGCTGAAATCATTCTCGGCTAAATACTCATCTTTGGCCATGTCAAATGTATAGCTTAGCATTTGCGGAATGGATAACCCAATAAAATAATTTTTAATTGTGTAATGAATACCAAAACTAAAATTAGGTACGATATAATTTTTGGAGTCCAGTAAAAAAATATCATCATCTTGATCCAAAGCTATCAAATCTTGAAACGATGTTTTGGTCATCTTAACATCTACTCCTAAACCAAAGGCTAAAACACCATTGGGTATTAATATCCTAAATGCATAATTGGTTCTCAAATGTTTTTCGTTTGTAACACCATAATCGTCGCTAACCAACATTAACCCCAGACCCAATTTTTGGTGCAGAAATGGAGCATCAACGCTAAATGCGGTAGATTGTGGAGAACCTTCTACCCCTATCCACTTTTTACCGTAATACAACGATAAATTCAAGGCGTTATTTCCTCCTGCATAAGCGGGATTTATTGACATAGGGTTAAGAATATACTGCGTATTTAACGTGTAATCCTGCCCTTTACATAATCTTCCGGCTAAAACAACAATTAAGAGTACGACCCATATTTTTCTCATATTATCCATATGTCTATGCTACCTTCTAATAACTATATAACCACTAACAACCCGTCTATTTTCAGGCTTAATTGAAAAATAATAGGTATCATCGGGCAATGGGTTTCCGTTTTGGTCAACACCAGCCCAGCTATTATCGTAATTAGAGTTTTTGTAAACCAATAGTCCTCTCCTATCAAAAATTAGCAACTCTGTTTTTCCCAGACTTTGAATTCCCTCCAAGATAAACTTTTCATTTTTACCGTCAAAGTTTGGCGTTATTAAGGTAGGTATCACTAGATCATTTACTGTTATTGTTAAATAATATTCAGATGAAGGACAGACCCCGTTTGACACAATCCATTTAAATATGTTATCTCCGATTTGCAAGTTTGAAATGGTGTTTACCGGGTTGGTATCATCACTAAATATACCATTACCAGATACTACTTCCCATTTACCTTTTTCCAATTCCCCAAGGGGTTCGGCTTGCGTTTCAAATGTAAACATATAATCTAAGGTCAAATTACCTCCCGCATATGCGATAGGCTGCCTCAAGGGGTGAACTATTACGTCATCTTGATTCGTACATCCATATTCGTTCGTAAGAATTACATGGTAAGTTGTTGTTTCCAACGGCATGGCCACAGGATTGCTAATATTTGCATTGTCGAGCGAAAATTCGGGTTCCCAAGTAAATGTACCATCCCCTGTCGCTTGCAGCTGAACTTCATCCCCCAGGCAAATCATCGTATCGAGCCCTGCATTCACATGGGGAACTGGATTAAACACAACCTCTACAATATCGTGCGATTCACAAACATGGTTAACAATGGTCCATTCAAATTGGTAAGACCCTGTTTCTCTTGCATTTACTTCAGCATTAGGATCTTGTGCATTGGGGCTGAAAACTACTTCCGCTGGACCGTCTAGCAATCTCCAGGTACCTGCACCTGCGTCACTATCCGCATTTAAATTGGCTTCGAACCCGCAAACAGAAAAATCATCACCTGCAAAAGCAGATGTACCTTCAAGGAAATTGACTTCAATCGAAGCCATATCCGAGCAAGGCCCATTTTCCTCGGTCCAGGTAAATTCATACATGCCAAATTCATCGACGCTGACTTGTGCATCTGGAGAATTAGCATCCGGTGTAAAAACTGCATTACCAGGTCCGGATGACATAGTCCATGCTCCGGAACCATAACTTGGTGTTGCATTTAGGATATAACGCAGCCCGCAGTTATTGCCACCCAATCCGGCATTTGCTTGCGGAATTTCAAAAACCGAAACGAGAGCACTTCCTTCTTGCTGGTTAAAACAGGAGTTATTTCCAGCTTCACTCACACTTACCAGTTCGTATAAATAATCTCCGGCATTATCCGTTGGTACATCTATAGCAACACTATTTCCTTCCTGGGTAGTTATAACTTGAACGCTACCTCCGTTTATCGTATACGTGAATGTGTATGGAGCTACTCCATTTGATGCGGTTAGGGTGATTTTCGGTGGGGTATCTCCTCTACATACTGAAGCAGTACCAGTAATTGAAGCCAATGGCAGATCTTGGACTGTTACTGATGCAGTACCAACTACATTATTCTCGCAACTAATGCTACCTCCGTTATCCTGTACACTTATCAGGTTATATTCAAATACGCCTAAGCCAGCTGTAGGTGCCAAAACAGAAACGCTATTACCTTGAACAGTTGTTACAGAACTAACATCTCCTCCATTAATGGAATAATTAAAGGTATATGGGGCAGTACCTTCAGAACCTGTAAACATTATTTCGGGAGGTGCTTCGTTCAAACAAACAGTTGTTGTTCCTGAAATCTCGGCTTGAGGTAATGAATTGATTGTTATTGTTGCAGTTCCGGTTTGGCTTCTTTCACACTGTGATGCACTGGCATCTCTAACACTTAGTAATTCATAAACCAACTCACCTACCACATCGGTTGGAACATCTACGCTGGTCTCTTCACCCGACGTGGTGCTAACACTCAGCGTTTCCCCTCCGTTAATGCTGTAGAAGAATGTATATGGCGCTGTACCATTATCGCCTCTAAAAATTACTTCCGGTGATTCACTTCCTTCACAAACCTGAGTAGTTCCAATAATGGTTGCGGTTGGTAAAGAATTAACAACAACCGTTGCGCTACCGCTTTGCGATTGCCCACAACTCGATGGACTAGAATCCTCAACCCTTAACAAAGAATAGGTATAAACACCTTCCTGATCAGTAGAAACAGATATTGATGCTGTATTACCGTTTGAAGATGTAATCGTCTGTTCAGCTCCACTATTTATGGTGTAGGTAAAAGTATATGGGGCAGTACCCAGTGCTCCTGTAAACACAACCGTAGGATTATTGTCCGAATAGCAAACGGTAGCTGTACCGCTTATTTGAGCAGTTGGTAATGTGTTTACTGTTATAGTTCCTGTTGCAATACTATTGGCACAAGGACCGGAGGCTGTTGCTGTAAAGTCAAAAGTACCGGCACTTATTGGAATTCCACTAATAGTCAAATTACCATTTTCAAATACACCGTTAACCCCGGTAGGAAGACCAATTACGGTAGCGTTTGTAACAGATCCATCTATCGTATATACAATATCCGCTATTCCGGAGCCTATACACACGGTTTGATTATCATTGGAGGTCGTTAAAGAGATAGTCGCATCCGGGTTAACGATTAGAGTTCCTGATGCTGATTGTGCAATACAAGAACCTACAGGATTAACTGTATAGTTGAATATACCTGAAACAGTTGGTGATCCACTAATGACCAAATTGGGTTCAACGATAGTTCCATATACACCATCAGGAAGCCCGGAAACAGTTGCATTTTCAGTACTACCATCCAACTGAAACACTATATTCTCAACAGGTGTGTTTATGCAAACCGTTTGATCATTGTTAGAAGATGTCAAGGTAACTATAGCGTTAGCGTTTACTGTTATTGTACCCGTTGCCACCACCTCAGAACAGATACCGACTGTAACCACCGTATATTCAAAAACCCCCGATTGTGAAGGTGTTCCATTAATGGTTATCACATTATTATTGTAAGTTCCGCTTACCCCGGTTGGTAATCCGTTTACCGATCCACCTGTAACATTTCCACTGATGGAATACCTTATGGCGTCAATTGAATTATTTACACAAACGGTTTGCATACTGTTATTTGACGTCAAATCAATAGTGGCATTGGGTCGCACACTGATTATTCCGGCAGTTTGCACGTTACCACATGAACTGGTCGCCATAGCTACATAATTAAAAGTACCCGTTTCTGTAGGTGTTCCCTCAATTGTTAATATACTATTGCGATATTCCCCTGTTAAACCAGCGGGAAGCCCTGTTACGGTACCTCCACTTCCACTTCCTCCCACATTAAATGTTATCGGTGTCAATGGACTATTTAAACAAACTGTCTGATTGCGACTGGAGGAAGACAAGGTAATCGCTGGGTCGGAAGTAACCCTTATTGTTCCAATTTCTGTTTCTTGAATACAGGATCCGCTGGCTCTTACTGTAAAGTTAAAGTTTCCGGACACCGATGGCGTACCGCTTATGGTTATTACGCCACTATTGTATGTCCAGTTTACTCCTGATGGCAGTCCTGAAACAGTACCTCCAGTACCGCTGCCTCCAACAGTTATTCTAATTGGGCTTATCGCTTCGTTTATACAAACTCCTTGGTTACTGTTATCAGTTGTCAGTGTTAATGTTGCATCAGCTGTTACTGTTAAGGTACCATTTATGCTTGCAAAGGGACATGGATCAGAATCTGTTGCGCTGGCTGTATAATTGAACACCCCTGAAACCGTTGGGGTTCCGCTAATGGTTAATAAATCTGTATCATCATTATATTCATATGAAATTCCCTCAGGCAATCCAATAACACTTCCATTTGTTGCACTACCTCCAATTACATAGGCAATGGGTTCAATAGCTCCATTTATACAAAGAGTTTGATTATTGTTATTTCCTGATGTTAAGCTTATCGTTGCGTCAGGCCGAACTGTAATAGTCCCATCCGCTACAGCTGCAACACAAGTTCCTGTTGCACTTGCTGTATAATTAAATGTTCCAGCAGCGGTTGGAGAGCCACTAATTGTTAATATACCTTCATTAAAACCAAAAGTTAATCCTTCTGGCAACCCTACCACAGTGCCACTGGTAGCACTTCCTCCTATTGCATAAGTAATATTACTGATCGGATTGTTGCGACATACTGTTTGTATATTGTTATTGGTTGATGTAAGACCTATCGTTGGATCCGATCGAACTATGATAGTTCCGTTCGTTGTTAACACATCGCAATCCCCTGAAGTATCAACCGTATAATTATAGGTTCCGGAAACATTTGGTGTACCACTGATAGTAAGAACTCCCGCATTAAATGTACCTGTAACACCGGTAGGAAGTCCTGTTACAGATGCACCTGTTGCACTTCCTCCAACTGCAAAAGTAATATTACTAATAGCAACATTTCGACAAACGGATTGGTTTTGATTGTTAATTGACGTAAGCGTTATTGAAGGTGCAGGCAATACAGTAATTGTTCCCGTTGCTGTTACGTTGTTACAGCCGCCGCTAGTGGTTACCGTGTATGTTCCGGATTCGGTTGGTGTTCCCGTTACCGCGAATACCCCACTGTTGTAGGAACCGTTCAGTCCGGCAACACCGGTTACCACGCCGCCCGTAGCATTAGCAATGTTATAGGTAATAGCCGAAATAGCCGTTCCGGGGCACATGCTTTGAGAATTGCTGCCCGAGGCGGAGGTCAGCGTAACTGTCGGCTGGGACCTCAGGGTCACCGTCCCGGTAGCTGATAGGTCGGTGCAGCCGCCGCTAGTGGTTACCGTGTACGTTCCGGATTCGGTTGGTGTTCCCGTTACCGTGAATACCCCGCTGTTGTAGGAACCGCTCAGTCCCGCGACACCGGTTACCGTGGCACCCAAAGCTCCGGAGATGTTATATCTAATGGGTGTTACAGTCGTTCCGGGGCACACGCTTTGTGAATTGGTGCCTGAGGCAGAAGCAAGCGTCACCGTCGGCTGGGGCCTCAAGGTCACCGTACCGGTAGCCGATACGTCGGTGCAGCCGCCGCTAGTGGTTACCGTATAGGTGCCCGACGCTGTAGGTGTCCCCGTTATCGTGTAGGCACCGTTGCTATATGTTCCGCTTAGTCCTGGAACACCGGTTACTATGGCCCCCGTGGCGTTCGCTATGTTATAGGTTATGGGCCCTATGGCCGTACCGGGGCACACGCTTTGTGAATTGGTGCCCGTGGCAGAGGTCAACGTCACCGTCGGCTGGGACCTCAAGGTCACCGTCCCGGTAGCTGATACGTTGGTGCAGCCGCCAACAGTGGTTACCGTGTATGTTCCGGATTCGGTTGGTGTTCCCGTTACCGTGAATACCCCACTGTTGTAGGAACCGCTCAGTCCGGCGACACCGGTTACCGCGGCACCCGTGGCATTGGCAATGTTATAGGTAATAGCCGTAATTGCCGTTCCGGGGCAAACGCTTTGTGAATTGGTGCCCGACACGGACGTCAACGTCACCGTCGGCTGGGGACTCAGGGTCACCGTCCCGGTAGCCGATACGTCGGTGCAGCCGCCGCTAGTGGTTACCGTGTACGTTCCGGATTCGGTTGGTGTTCCCGTTACCGTAAATACCCCACTGTTGTAGGAACCGCTCAGTCCAGCGACACCGGTTACCGTGGCACCCGTGGCATTGGCAATGTTATAGGTAATAGCCGTAATTGCCGTTCCGGGGCACACGCTTTGTGAATTGGTGCCCGACGCGGAGGTCAACGTCACAGTCGGCTGGGGACTTAGGGTCACCGTCCCGGTAGCCGATACGTCGGTGCAGCCGCCAGCAGTGGTTACCGTGTATGTTCCGGATTCGGTTGGTGTTCCCGTTACCGTGAATACCCCGCTGTTGTAGGAACCGCTCAGTCCCGCGACACCGGTTACCGTGGCACCCGTGGCATTGGTTATATTATAAGTAATAGCCGTAATTGCCGTTCCGGGGCACACGCTTTGTGAATTGGTGCCTGTGGCAGAGGTCAGCGTCACCGTCGGCTGGGGACTCAGGGTCACCGTCCCGGTAGCTGATACGTCGGTGCAGCCGCCAGCAGTGGTTACCGTGTACGTTCCGGATTCGATTGGTGTTCCCGTTACCGTGAATACCCCGCTGTTGTAGGAACCGCTCAGTCCCGCGACACCGGTTACCGTGGCACCCGTGGCATTGGTTATATTATAGGTAATATCCGTAATTGCCGTTCCGGGGCAAACGCTTTGTGAATTGGTGCCCGACACGGAGGTCAGCGTCACCGTCGGCTGGGGACTCAGTGTCACCGTCCCGGTAGCCGATACGTCGGTGCAGCCACCACTCGTGGTTACCGTGTACGTTCCGGATTCGGTTGGTGTTCCCGTTACCGTGAATACCCCGCTGTTGTAGGAACCGCTCAGTCCAGCGACACCGGTTACCGTGGCACCCGTGGCGTTGGCAATGTTATAGGTAATAGCCGTAATTGCCGTTCCGGGGCACACGCTTTGTGAATTGGTGCCCGAGGCGGACGTCAACGTCACCGTCGGCTGGGGACTTAGGGTCACCGTCCCGGTAGCCGATACGTCGGTGCAACCACCACTCGTGGTTACCGTGTACGTTCCGGATTCGGTTGGTGTTCCCGTTACCGTGAATACCCCGCTGTTGTAGGAACCGCTCAGTCCCGCGACACCGGTTACCGTGGCACCCGTGGCATTGGTTATATTATAAGTAATAGCCGTAATTGCCGTTCCGGGGCACACGCTTTGTGAATTGGTGCCTGTGGCAGAGGTCAGCGTCACCGTCGGCTGGGGACTCAGGGTCACCGTCCCGGTAGCCGATACGTCGGTGCAGCCGCCAGCAGTGGTTACCGTGTACGTTCCGGATTCGGTTGGTGTTCCCGTTACCGTGAATACCCCGCTGTTGTAGGAACCGCTCAGTCCCGCGACACCGGTTACCGTGGCACCCGTGGCATTGGTTATATTATAAGTAATAGCCGTAATTGCCGTTCCGGGGCACACGCTTTGTGAATTGGTGCCTGTGGCAGAGGTCAGCGTCACCGTCGGCTGGGGACTCAGGGTCACCGTCCCGGTAGCCGATACGTCGGTGCAGCCGCCGCTCGTGGTTACCGTGTATGTTCCGGATTCGGTTGGTGTTCCCGTTACCGTGAATACCCCGCTGTTGTAGGAACCGCTCAGTCCCGCGACACCGGTTACCGTGGCCCCTGTGGCGTTGGCAATGTTATAGGTAATATCCGTAATTGCCGTTCCGGGGCAAACGCTTTGTGAATTGGTGCCCGACCCGGAGGTCAGCGTCACCGTCGGCTGGGGACTCAGTGTCACCGTCCCGGTGGCCGATACATCGGTGCAGCCGCCACTCGTGGTTACCGTGTACGTTCCGGATTCGGTTGGTGTTCCCGTTACCGTGAATACCCCGCTGTTGTAGGAACCGCTCAGTCCGGCGACACCGGTTACCGTGGCCCCTGTGGCGTTGGCAATGTTATAGGTAATAGCCGTAATAGCCGTTCCGGGGCAAACGTTTTGACTACTTGATCCTGTAGCTAAATTTATAGTGGGCGCCGCTACTCTTGTTATGTAATTGGTTTTAGTCTCTACGTATTCCCCATCGGTATCACGCATGGTTAAAGTAACTGTGCTTGGTCCAGAGCCAGTGTAGGTGACCTCGTGAGGTCCTTCACCTATTAAATTTGAAGGAGTAGCTCCCGCTCCAAAATCCCAGGTGTAAGTTACAATTCCAACTCCTCCAGTTGAAGCATTGGTAAAAACTACAGAATTAACTGTGCAAACAGTTGTATTGTTAGCATTAAAGTCTGCTGTTTGTCCAATTGCATTAACTGATAAAACAAACATACATACTAACAGCAGGTTTGATTTATTCATTCTGCCAAATATTTTATTTATTAGCTTCAATTGAAAATCAGAATTCATAATTTGAATGTAACGAATGGGTGCAGGATATTTTTTTGTACGAATCAGATATGGAATTTACCCAAAGATAGAAACACTACCTTAGGGTTTTATAGAAAGCAATTTGAACCTCTTTATTGTTCATTCCTGGCATGTCTCCGACCCGTCAGTCCCACTTTACAGTGCCTAACAAAGTAATACTTTCTGGTTAGTCAGTATGCGGACAATGGCTTTTCATTATAGCGAGAAAAATATTCCAAAAGGTATCCAACTAACAATAAACACAAATGTGTACCCGCACTTGAACTTTAACAAACTTAACTAAAAAAAGGTGTGTTGATCTTCGAATTTGATAAACGACCTAAATCTTTATTCAAAGCATGATTTTATTACACAAAAGGTGTTTTTATTAAGAAAAATCATCTGGTTTTATATGAATATTAAATAACTTAATATTAAGATCTTTCTTTCATCAAAACCTCGAAAACTACTTTATATTGCATAGCTATACCTAGCCAGCTGTGGGACTTCTCTAACTTTTTAAAAGCTTTATGTGTTTTAAGTGATGCTTCATCCTTATGTTCATAAAAGTATTTAATCTTCTTCTTTAAATCTTCCACATTTTCTGATTCGAATAAAGTAAGTTCATCATTCGAAAAAATAGCCGTGTTCGCGGGAATATCACTGCAAATAACCGGCACCTTTACCGATGCGGCTTCAAGAAGCATAATAGACATGGCTTCATACAGAGTTGGGTATACAAAAACTTCTGCATTTGCTACCAGTTTAAGCAGCGTACTCTTCTCCTTAATCATGCCTAAAAACTCAACATTTAGTCCTGATGAAAGCTCTAATATTTGTTTTTTATACTCAGCGACTTGATCCAGGTTTCCCGCAATTTTAATCTTATTTGTAAAGTTTATGGCTCTTAATGCTTGTAGCAAGATATGTAAGCCTTTTGATTGTATAATCCTTCCGGCGGCAAACAATAAATAAGGTTCACCATTATTTGAATGCACTTCCAGTTTAGCCGCTTCCAGATCCACACCATTAGGAATATACATTATTTCTCTATTATAATGCTTTTTATATGTCCTCTGCAAGGGCTCGGATACGGCAGTAAACGTATCCGCCAACCTAATCGCTATTTTTTCATTTATCTTAAAAAAACAATTAACCCAATTGGACCACTTGACATGCTCTTGTGGACGTGCATGAGATGTTAAAACAACTCTATTGCGCAACTTCAACAATGGTAGAATAAAGGCCCCATCGGTATGGTGCAGGTGCACCAAATCATGCTTTTTGCAGAAAAGCACATACAGGGCACATCTTATATAGTATACAAAAATATTTAACTTAGATATGGGAAATTTCTTAAATATGATTTGGCGAACATCGCCTAACTCAAAACCCTTATCCGCATGTGTTTCAACCGATAGCACCGTGAATCTGAATTCTCCTTTTAACCGGTTAATAATATTTTCCCCAACCGTAGCGGCTCCTCCGAAACCTGGTAATCCCTTTAATCCAATAACTACGATCGTAGGTTTTTTATGAAGACTCTGTTTCATCAGTTTTAAGTTAGATATGAGACTTAAAGATAGACGATAAGGGTCAAACGACTACATGCACAACTTACTCCGCTTAAGCAGAAGATACAATGAGTCACAGTGATCTATCCTCTTAACCTCATAAAATTAATAAATGGCATTAATTTCACGTAAACCTTTTCCAAAATGGTAGAACTGGCCAACAATTCTTTTAATTTCCTTATGTCCCTATCGCTTAACGGATTCACATTAAGAACCAGAAATACGTATAACAGAAAAAACACGACACTTCCCATCAACCACCCATGTGCACTTTCCCAAAAAGAAGAAAAGGGTATTAAAAAGACCACCATTAACAACGCAATCAACCCATACTTGCTAAAAACGCCTCTTGTATAGCGTATTGGCACATACCTTCGGAGCATAAACAGCATAAAAATATTCTTTAGGAACTCTCCAACAACAGTTGCAACCGCTACACCAATGATTCCGTATATTTTCATCAGGTAAATACCCGCTACAATGCTGAACACCGCTATGACTCTTGAATATAAATTAATCTCCAACCGTTCTTTTAGTTGAATGACCAGATTAAGCGGATAAAAATAACCGTTCAGTAAAATTCCAACTAAAGTAATACAAGAAACCCAATAGGCCGGCAAGTATTTCTCTTCGAACACGTTTATGATAACACCTTTACCAAACAACAAAAAGTACAGCGCCGGTAACATAAACAAAGGCACCAATATCTTAATTGAGAACATGTAAAATTCGTTGATTTCAAGATCACTTCCTGACTTAGAAAACCGTTTAAAGAATACAGGCTTTAAAATTGACTCAAACTCCCTGAAAGGAAGAATCTTATAGAACATCTCGAATATTTTAAGTGCAAACCCGTATAGTCCTATATAAAATGGAGACGACATGGCAGCTATGATATAATGATCGCTGGTTTTCCCGATAATACCATAACCCAATTCCGAAAAAAATGACAACAAATAAAATCGCAATACCCTCCCTTTGATCTCCTTAAAGTTTCCATTAGACTCGTTATTGTCTCTTAAAAGGATTTGTTTAAATATTTCGCGGATTACATAACACACAAAGACTATTGAAACAAAGGCCTCGATATACAAAAGCAAATTAACCGAAATTTCATTCAGTAAAACAAGATAGGCTGTGGATCTGAAAGCAACAACCAATATACCGGCTTTAGCACTGAGTGGATGTTTTAAAAAAGAAGCAATAATCGTTTCGGAAAGAATCTTGAGGGCATAACAAAATGCAAAAACAAAAAAAGCATTTATATGCGTTTCAAAGCCGGTTATATTAAAAAACCTGGCAAATACGTCTTTAAAAGATAGGAGAGCAAATGAAAATACAGTAATTAATACCATGGACAGTATTAATGCGAATCCCAACATTTTGCGAACAACAATCACGTTACCATTTTCACTAAATTCCGGAACATAACGGAGCAAAGCATTTTTTATGGGACTTGTAATAAACAACTGATACACAAAAAACAACCCAAATAAAAATGTAAAAGTTCCATAAGTATCAACCGGTAACTTTCTAATGACTAAAACCGTAGCGATGAGACCTAATATTTGGGTAATAACTTTACTCGCATAAACCCACATTGTATTTTCAACCAATTGCTTTTTGTGCGATTCTGCCATAAATCCTATTTCACCAAGTTCTTACGTCTGTACTTCCTATTTCCAACAAGGCATCGTAACATATACTTTAAGTATTCAAGTTTCAATGCATGTTCTATCTTCATGGAGCTCGATTCAACTTCCACCCGCTGCAAATGATTATTTATCGTATCCGGTCCCATGCCCCTTACCCCAAATGAGATGTCGCATTGACCTTTAATTGCTTCAAATAATTCAACCGGAATATTATGATCACGCAATGGGAAAGCAAACACCTTATAGTTAACATCATACTTCTTGGACACCCATTCTATACTTTCAAGGGTTTGCCGCAGCTGTTCATTAAAGGAAATTTCGTCATAGTTTGGGTGATCCATGCTGTGCCCGCCAAAATAAAACCCCTCCTCCATCATTTTCTCGATTTGATCACTGCTTAGATAAATCGGATGGCGATTAAGGTACTTGTCGATATCAATTTTAAACAACGCTGAAAGGTCATTCAGCAAAGATGAATTTTTATAACAAATGGAATTCACATTGTCGTAAAAATTTCGCGAATACATTTCCTGCTCGGCGAAAATTGTTTTCCAATGCTTCTTTTTCTCTTCAACCTCGCGTGTTGTGACGGTATGTAGAATTAGATTCTTTTTTCGTTGGTAGTGCAGTTCTTTGTTGTCGATAAAACAGGGATTTATAAAAACAGCCGCAGAAATATCATATTTTATTAAGACGGGACGGAATTTGTCATACACCACCCTTAATCCGTCATCAAATGTCAGCAGCACACATTTTTTTCCTAACTTTCTAGTGCCCGCCACGCCTTCCAACACTTCTTTTAATGAAACGAACCGATAATATTTTTTTAAGAATTTGATATCCTGCTCGAACTCTTCAACGCTACGATAAATGTTTTTGTTAATAACAGGATCGGGATCAGCATTATTTATACTATGATAGTTAATTACCAACAAATCACGATTGGCAAACTGTCGTAACATTTTAAATGGCAATATCCCGGCAAGCGGGCAGAAAAGTTGTTTTAGGTTTTGTCTTAGTTTTTTCAATTTGAAAGGCAGATGAAATTAGTCACCAACAAAACTAATCATTCAAATCAATTATACACACTTTTTCAGTTTGTTCGTTGGCGATAAGGTTCAAATTTTTGTAAGTGTATAAAATACAATGGGGTGCCCATTTATAACGGACACCCCACATTACCCAGACAAAATAAACAAACTAACCTATTAATCGTTTAGAAACTTCGTCCCAATTAATTACATTCCAGAATGCACTGATATAATCAGGACGTAAATTTTGATATTTTAAATAGTAGGCGTGCTCCCAAACATCCAATCCTAAAATAGGGGTACCTTTAACTTCGGCAACATCCATCAACGGATTATCCTGATTTGGCGTGGAACTCACCACTAAACTTCCATCATCTTTTTTTACCAGCCAAGCCCAACCTGAACCAAAACGGGTCGCAGCCGCTTTTGAAAACTGATCTTTAAACGCATCAAACGATCCAAAATTCTTTACTACCGCCTGAAACAAGTCTCCAGATGGTATTCCTCCACCGTTGGGTGACATTACCTTCCAAAATAAATCGTGGTTATAAAATCCGCCACCATTATTTCTTACCGCCACTGAATGCTTTGAAACATCCTTTAATATATCTTTAATAGAAAAAGAGGCTATATCAGTTCCCTCAATAGCAGCGTTTAGGTTTTTGGTGTATCCCCCATGGTGCTTCGTATGATGAATCTCCATAGTACGGGCGTCAATATGCGGCTCTAAAGCATCGTAAGCGTAATTTAATTTTGGTAATTCAAATGCCATAATTGTTTTCGGTTATGAATGTGATACAAATTTATTTCTTATTTAGATTAAATCAAAACAATTTAATAAGATTTTTACATCTTTTTTTCCGCTTTGTTAAAATCAAGGGTAAAACACCACCCAAAACAAAATGTTTAAAAAAAAATAAAAATATTATCTTCGACTCCCAAATTAATTAAACCGGCGAGGCCAGAACATATCATTAAGATTACGCAGGATATGATCATACTTCCAATTGTATTCTTAGTATTACTTTTTACAAAAACAACTGACATACAGTGCATAAAGACATACTTAAATTATCCGTTCCCAATATTTTAACCAATTTAACGGTTCCCTTATTGAGCATGGTGGATTTACACTTAATGGGATATTTGGATTCTGAATTATTTATGGGAGCAGTTGCTTTAGGTGGCGTTATCTTCAATTTTGTGTATTGGGGGTTTGCTTTTCTTAGGATGAGCATTAGTGGGATAGCAGCACAGGCTTTTGGCAAGAAAAGCAATCGGGAAATGGCTATGGTTTTGTTTCGCGGTATGTTAATAGCAATTGTGGGCAGTTTAGTATTGCTGATCTTTCAGGCTGGTCTCGAGAAACTAAGCTTTTGGCTATTGGACGGATCGCAGGAAGTTAAGGAATTAGCCCGAAACTATTATTACGTAAGAATTTGGGCGGCACCAGCCGCTATTTCGCTAATGGTGATTAATGGTTGGTTTTTAGGAATGCAAAACGCGTTGTATCCTATGATTATTTCAGTTTTGATAAATATTGTCAATATAGGATGCAGTTTTTTCCTGGTACGCGAAATAGGCATGGAGGAACGAGGTGTTGCTTTGGGTTCGGTAATTGCTCAATATACCGGCCTGGTACTTGCCATCATTTTATTTCTGAAAAGATACAAAGAAACACTTCACTACCTTAACCTGAAAGCCGTTATGGTAGCCAAACATTTTAAGGGATTTTTAAATGTGAGTGCTGATATATTTATCAGAACCTGGTGCGTTATTGCCGTTTTTACTTTTTTCACCTCTAAATCTGCCAGCTTCGGAGATATAGCGCTGGCTGCCAACAGTGCCTTATTACAGTTTCTTTTTCTGTTTTCGTATTTTTTAGACGGCTTTGCCTATGCGGCGGAAGCTATAGTGGGTAAATACTATGGCGCCCGTAACAAAAGCAAACTTGTAGAAGCTTCGAGAAAACTTTTTTATTGGGGCATCTTTTTTGGCTTGTCGTTTACCTTAGCTTATTATAGTGCGGGAAACCAACTTTTAAAACTGTTCACCAATAAGGAAACCGTACTAAGCGAAGCTTCGCAGTATATAATATGGCTTGTGTTTTTACCTTTGGCCAGCTTTGCTTCATTTATATGGGACGGAATTTATATTGGAGCAACAGCTTCCAAAGCCATGCGAAACACCATGCTCATTTCATCAATTCTGTTCTTCTTTGCACCTTATTATATATTAGCCGGCTATATTGGAGTACATGCATTATGGTTGGCCATGTTATTATTTATGCTATCAAGAAGTATTTCACAAAGCCTTTTAGCTAAAAGTGCGGTTTTTGTTAAAATTAAATAATCTTATTATATATCGAATCAAATTTGGCTTATCTCCGTAAAGAATATTTCAATTGTAATGTTGTATAGTTTTATATTTCATGGCTCAATAGAGTGAAATAATACTTGTTGGTGAACAATCAAAATTTGTCACTTGTTTAAAATAAACATATCCTCCGTATGAAAAAAACCATAAGTTCAGGCCAATTTTATATATTATTTATTGCCTTATCCCTGATTGGGTGCAAACCTATCGATAAAACTATCCAATCAGATACATCATCAACCCACCCAAAACCTAAATTTAGAGGTGACGAAATAGGTCATAACGAAACCTTGGTCACCGGTCATTTAACTATTGCAAACGGGGCCGAATACTTTGTTATTGATACCATCCATATGCGAGGAAGTTCCGCCCCTGTTATTTCCGAAGGGGAGAAACTAGTAATTAAAAGCTATGTAAACACCAAACCAAAGGCCTACAAAACGGTTAAATGTATTTTAGTTAACAAAGTAAGGCCATATCACGATTCGCAATCTTGGAAATTAATATTAATCTCCCAACAATAGCAAAAACACCCTGGAACCTAACGTTAATAATTATTATCCGCTTGTCTAATTTAAAAGTATGAAAAACAGATCTTATATTTTACTTAGCGTCGCAAGTGTTGCCATTGCTGCAACTGTTGTCTTAACCAACCGCCATGTAACCCGCAACCACATTAAATTACCTCCAAAGGTTAGGTCGTCACACTCGCCAAAAGCAGCGGCCCAAACCATTAAAAACAGGGAAGCCTATTTCTTTCATATGCTTAGGGATCCGGCAGTGAATAAAATACCTAATGGTATCAGGAGTAAAGAACTGGCACTTTATTCTTCACTGCCTAAAAGCACTTTAAAAAGCGGTAGCGCGGCTTATGACTGGAGCGAAGCAGGCCCCAATGATGTTGGGGGTAGAACGCGGGCTTTGGCAATTGACACGCGTAACTCGAACATTGTTATTGCGGGAGGTGTCTCCGGCGGTATCTGGAAATCGACTGACCAGGGAGAGAGCTGGCAATTAAAAAACTCTCCTGACGAAACATACTCGGTAACTTCCATATGCCAAGACACCAGATCCGGACAAGAAAACAATTGGTATTATGCCAGTGGGGAATTTAATGGCAACTCTGCCGATGCAACGGGATCTTTCTATTCAGGTTATGGGATATACAAATCTACAGATAATGGTGAAACTTGGAATATCGTTTATGGCAGCAATACAGCACCTTTTGAATGGGACAATATAAGCGATTATATTTCAAAGATAAAAGTAAACCCTTACAACGGAGATTTAATTCTGGCCGCCCATAGCTATGGGTTAATCAAATTATCGGAGACGGACGGCACATATTCGTTAAGTGGCGAATTAGGTGGAGGTAACGACCATGTTTATTGTGATTTTGACATTGATTCGCAGGGAAACATTTTAGCCGTTCTATCCGAAGCAAACTTTAACGAGGGTAGCACGCCGGATAATTCGCCCGGAGTATATTATAAGCAGTTCAACGCGACTGCCTTTTCTCAGATAGATGCCAGTTCAACAACATTCCCTTCAACACACGATAGAAGCGTAATACGATTCGCACCATCAAATACAAATATCGGTTATGTATTTACAAACATTGACGAAACCAACATATCGTTTCATAAAATAGATCTGACAAATAATGAACTGATAGACAGGACGGCGAATTTACCAGCCTTCGATAGTAACAATGGAAAATTAGGACCACAAGCCAATTATAATATGACTTTGGCGGTAAAGCCGGATGATGAAGATTTTATTATCATCGGAAACACTTCTCTATTCCGATCCAATGATGGTTTTGCATCCTCTCCTACCAAAGATTATAGTTGGATTGGGGGATATGAAACAGATGGTGGTAATGGTCAATATACAAATCATCATGCCGATTGCCATATTACCATTTTTGATCCCAACAACAATGATGCTGTCTGGAGCGGTCACGATGGAGGCTTGAGCTATGTTGCAGATATTACACAAAACACTACGGCCAGCTCGTTAATGCCATGGATTGATAAGAACAATGGCTACAATGTTACGCAATTTTATACGATTGCCGATATCAATACTGCTGACGATGATCGCTATATAGGTGGAACACAGGACAACGGGACACCTGCTTTTAGGTACAACACTTCCACTTCCGGCTCCGAGAACATTAGTAGCGGGGATGGCGGTTATTGTTATCTTGGTGCCAACTATGCTTATGTTTCATCGCAAAACGGTACGGTGATACGGACAAATTACGATGCCCAAAATTTTCCGATAAACCCTTTTGGTAATGATGGTGCGGAATGGTCCTTTGTTGTACCGGCTGACGCTACCGGACAATTATATATCAACCCGTTTGTCATCAACCCTAATAACGAAGAGGTAATGTATTATGCGGCAGGAGAAAACGTATGGATCAATAAAGCAATTGAGGATATTTTCGATTTTGATAATTCCAATATGTCAGGATGGTCTGCCCCAAGCGTTTTGGACGTACCGGGCTATACGGTAACAACCATGGCTGTTTCACAATCTCCGGCAAATGTGCTTTACTATGCTGCCTACGCCGAATCGGGCAATCCGTTGGTTTATAAGGTTGAAAACAGTACTGTCGATGAAGGGAGCCTGGTTAGGAACGACATTTCAATAAACGAAGCCAACTCCGGATCGTACCCTAACTGCATTGCCATTAACCCGCGAGACGCCAATGAAATAATCGTAATTTTTTCAAACTACAACGTCCCCAGTATCTTTTATTCTTCAGATGGAGGAGTTAATTACACACAGATCGACGGTAACCTTAGTTATTCGGTTGTTACTACAGATCCTACCGCTTCCGATGTTTCGGTTAGAGGTGCAGCCATTTTGAATTGGGACGATGAAAAAACCTATTATATTTCAACCAGTATTGGCCTATACAAAACACAAACACTCAATGGTACCTCTACGGTTTGGGAAAATGTTGCAACAAACAATCTTGGAAACGTAGTATGCAACATGGTAAAAACCAGCGATCTGGATGGTAAAGTAGTAACTGCCACTCATGGAAGAGGAATTTTTGTTGGTAAGCCTTCTTCAGGCACAGGCTTTAGCCCTGAGTCAACAGCGAAGAATAATTCATCATTTACGGTTTACCCAAACCCCAGTGATGGAATGTTTAATATTGATGTAAAAACTGCATCTGGCAGCAACATGTTCATCTCTATTCTCGACAACAACGGACGTATTGTTTTTGAAAACAAATTTAATTCTCAGGAAGAATTGAACTCGTATCAGTTTAATCTTACCGATGTAAGTGCAGGCATATACATCATTAAGCTTAATCTTGATAACCAGGTTTATGCTCAAAAAATTAGCATTCGATAAAATAAATAAAATAAAAAGAGGGTAAGGCCTTCCCCGACCTTACCCTCACATAAACATAACCAATATATTAACCTAACCTTTGACAAAAATTGATTTAATGATGTGCTGTGCCATTTTCGGATTTTCTTTTAATCTTCGCGTTGAATATCCAAACCAGTCCTCACCATAAGGTACGTAAACCCGCATTTTATTTCCATTTCCTACAATACTGTTTCTCAGTTCAGGTGTTACCCCGTATAACATCTGAAACTCGTACATATCCTTAGGAACCTGGTATTTTTCAATAAGCTTATTGGCTCCGTCTACCAATGCCTTATCGTGTGTTGCAATACCTACATACACACCTCTAAAAAGCAACTTATCTAGTAGTTTGAGGTAATTTTCATTTATCTTCTTTCCATCCTTAATTGCGATTTCCTCCGGCTCATTATAGATTCCTTTGCATAGCCTGAAATTTAAAGGTGACTCCGGTGTATGTAAATTTAACAGCGCATCAATATCATCCGCTGTCCTTTTTAGATACGCCTGCAATACCAACCCCACACTTTTCGGAAACTCTTGTTTTAATCGTTTGTACAATGTCAATTCCAAATCAACACATGCTGAATCTTCCATATCGATTCGTACAAAATTGCCGTATTTGGCAGCCAAGGCAACAATGGTACGAATATTTTGATAACACTTCTCGGGATCTATCAATAATCCAAAGCTTGTTGGTTTAAGGGAATAATTACCATCAATTTTGGCATTTTCAAATGCTTCGATAATTTGCAAATATTGATCCCTATTAAAGCTAGCCTGCTCCATATTCGTGATAAACTCCCCGAGCAAGTCCACAGTAACACATACTCCGTGCATATTCAGGCTTTGAGAAGCCTGAATGGCATCTTGCACGGTAACTCCTGCTATATATTTCTTAGAGAATACCCATATAAACTTCTTAGGAAAATAGGGTACTACCGTGGCAACTGCTTTGTTAATCATATCCATTATTTTCATCAATCGCTTATTATTAAATTTATGAGTACAACTACATTTTTTTTCAAATCGATTGATATTGTTATCCAGTATAAACTTCTACTTTTTTACATTCCGAAAAAATGACTATTCTCATAAAACCCTTACGTACAGGGTAATCCTGACATAAATCATATTTAAAAAGACAATTCACGAATCAGAATATACCCATTGCCAAAATATTTACAGATTTAACCTCACCCACTTTTTTATTATCATAATCTACTGAAAATGTGCGTATAAAAGTTTTTATCACAAAAAAACATCTATTTGTCAAAACTAATTTGGATATACTACGTAACAAAGGGAACACAACATATAAATTAACCACGGTGATCAATCAACACAGCACACCATATCGCCTGGGGCTTTGCATTATTTTGTTCACTCTGATTTACAGCTTCAGTTTCGGACAAGACTGCACCCATCTTTCAAAAGGGAACGACATTCACCCCATTGGAAAATGTGCCCCGGTAGATGTAGATTGGGAGGTTACGTATTACGGCGTAAATGACAAAGGCACAGCGACCATACAAATACAGTACGATTGGGACGATGGCACCCCGGTTGAGGTCATTGATGCTACCTTGATTAATGCCACCGAGAGGGATTGGCAAACAACCCATAGCCATACGTATCCCAACACAGGTAACCAGTGCAATTATCATCCGAGAGTGGCTTTGGTTGTTAATGGAGTTGTTTGCACCAGTTCCGAACAGGAACAGATTGTAACAGTATGGGACACGGACGACCAAAACGGGGGCTATTTAGCCATCACTCCCGATCCTAAACCAATTTGTGTTGGGAACGATGCTCTTTTCCATTTTGAAGATGTAAGCCAGTGGAATTGTACTCCACCTGACGAAAACGATGTGATCAACAATGCCGACAGGTGGGTTCAATGGATCTACGGTACTGGGGGAAGCACAATTGCCAATGCCCAGGTAGATGGTTCCGTAAGGGCTTACCCCTGGTCAGGATCGATAGATTATATGCCGGGCCCAGTTGAGGCACCTTCTGCTCCTTACAATACAACACTGGATATTTACATTCCAACGGGGCATCCGGTTGGCGCTTTTTTTGAAGTAACGCTTCGCAACTGGAATGTTTGCAACCCTTACGATGCGGACCTGTACGACGGTCTGCCTCCTGCCGACCCTATCAACGGTGATTTTCCTCCGGTGACCACAACAGCCCAAGCCATTATTGTGGATTTACCTGATGCTTCAATTCATCCGGTAGCAGCTGTTTGCGAATCGGAAGATCCCTTTTTATTGATTGCAGCTGACGGAGGTGGACAATGGGCAGGCCCGGGAATTAGTGACCCCTGGAGTGCTATGTTCGATCCCGAAATAGCGGGCCCCGGAACACACTCTATTACCTATTCTATTACCGATGGCAATGGTTGTTCCGATGTAGGTACTGTAAACATTCAAGTACTGGAATCACCCAAAGCAGATATCGCACAAGGGGATACAACCCATCTTTGTCCCGGGGTTGCAATCGGGCTCGATGGTAACCCCAGCTTGGGAACTGCGCCGTATACACATTCATGGAGTGGCCAAACCGGTAGTTTAAGCAGTACCAGCATCGTCGACCCGGACTTTACAACAGCTACAAGTGGACAATATGAACTTATTTATCGCGTGGAAGACCAAAACACCTGTTGGAGCAGTGACACCATAATTATGGATGTTCAGCAAGTTAACATCAGTATTACCAATAACAACATTGAAGTATGTTTAGGCACGAACATTACACTAGATCCACAGCCATCCGGTGGTTCCAACGCTTACATATTTCATCAATGGACAGGAACCAGAACGGACAAGTTATCTGCAACTGATATTCAATCACCTGTTTTCACCGCCGATGAAGCCGGCACCTTTCAATATAATTATACCGTCAGGGATACGCATGGCTGTCAGGATACCAAAACAATTACTATAACAGTGGATGCTCAACCTATAGCCAATGCCGGCAACAATATTGACGAATGTGGTTTACAAACCATTCTTACAGCGATGCCAAGTATAGGAACAGGAAGCTGGAAAACCGTCAGTGGCCCGGGTAACCTGGCATTTTCGTCATTCAGCTTACCCGACCCAAATGTTGTTGCCGATACTTATGGCACTTACGTAGTAAGATGGATAGAAGAAAACAACGGTTGCGTTGACTCGGCCGACATCAACCTTTCTTTCACCGAAATACCATTACCTGCCGTTATGGAGGACAAAGACACTTGTGGTTTGTCGATACAATTAATTGCGTTCAAACATGTTGGAACCGGCAAATGGACAAAAGCCGAAGGAACAGGAACCGCCAACTTTAATAACGACGCATCGGAAATTACAAATGTTACCGTAGACACACCTGGAACCTTTAAATTTGCCTGGAACGAGGATAACGGCAATGGATGTGTTGGTGGAGACACTGTTGAAATCAATTTTTTCCAGCTACCGGATGCGCAAATAACCCCTCCTCCAGCCGTGGGCTGCACTCCGTTGGAAATAGAATTTGAAAACACTTCAAGCCATGCGGACAATTATTACTGGGACTTTGGAAACGGAATCATTTCGAACCTTGAAAACCCACAGCTGGTATTTACCAACAAAACACCAGCTGCCGTTGATTACGAAATCACATTAATTGCACGAACCCTAAATGGATGTGCAGATACAACTATCCACTCCGTTAAGGTAGCCCCTACTCCAATTTCTTATTTCGAGATAGATGAAGCAGTGGGATGTACACCTTTGGAAAGCAACTTCACCAACAAATCGCAAGGAGGAAGTGCTTATGAATGGATGTTTGGTGATGGCACAGACACAATAACTTCAGAAAATGCTGCGCACCTATTCATTAACCCCGAGTCGTATACACAATCATTTGAGGTACAACTTGTAACCGAAAACGCTTTTGGTTGTACCGATACTTCCGAATTGTACACCACCGTTTATCCAAGACAGGAATTTAACCTTTCCGCTAATCCCGACAGCGGATGCTCACCTTTAAACGCAGATTTTGTGGCTGACATAGGAGCCTTTAAATACGAATGGGATTTTGGAGATGGAAATCTTGTTACAGGAGGAAATGTAAATGCAAAATTGTTTTCAAACAATAACCAGGTAAAAGAAAAACATAAAGTAACCCTTTACACTACCTCCGGATTTGGGTGTTTAGATACTGCCGAAGTAACGGTAACCGTATTGCCGTCTCCCACTGCTAAGTTCGTTCCCAACGATTTTGCCATCTGTTCTCCAAAGAATATTCTTTTTGAAAACAATTCGGAAAACACAATTAAATCCTATTGGGAATTTGGCGATGGTGATAAAGCTTCGACTAGCGACACTGAAAACATTGAACACACATTCACCAACGACACATTCAGTCCACTTAATTACCGGATACGATTAATAGCTGAAAACAGTTTTGGCTGTAAAGATTCGTTGGATGGGTTTACTACCGTTAATCCATCCGTACATGCCGATATCAGCGAAGCGGTGACAGACTGCGCTCCTTTCGAAGCCAACTTTGCCAATAATTCAACCGGCGCAAACAGCTATCTTTGGGACTATGGAGACGGAAATACCTCAGCAGGAGTCTTAGGTCAGAATATATTTGAAAATGCCACAGACGAAGAATTAACTTTCGACGTTCAGATGATAGCATCTTCTCCCTATGGATGTTCAGACACAGCCTCGGTAGAAGTGAAAGCACTACCCAGCCCAAACACTTATTTCGAACCCAACGATTTTTCGGTATGCTCTCCCAAAAGCGTAACATTTACAAACTATACCGAAAATATTGTAAGCTCAACCTGGAACTTTGGCGACGGTACTTCAGCTACCATGACAGGGAACGAAAGCGTAGACCATATTTATTCCAACGACCATTATACGCCAAAGGAGTTTAAAATTAAACTCCTCACCGAAAACAGCTTTGGATGTAAAGACTCGATGGAAGGCTATACAAGTGTAAAACCCAATGTGGTGGCTAAAATTACGGGAGACAGCAAAGGATGTTCGCCTTTGGAAGTCAGTTTTGGTAACGAGTCGGAAGGAGCCAACGATTTTATTTGGGATTACGGTGACGGAAACACTTCCGAATCGTACCTCGGACTGAATATGTTTAAGAATAATACGGATGCCGACATTGAATACGATGTGAGTATGATTGCCAATTCACCTTATGGATGTAGTGATACAGCCTACACAAAAGTTACCGTTTATGCAACTCCAAATGTTGATTTCAGTGTTGCACCACAAGAACTACAGATGCCGGAATCGACCATAGAAATTAACAATTTAACCCAAGGAGATATTTGGGAATATCAATGGGATTTTGGAGATTCAAATACCTCAACGGAAAGACAACCCAACAGCTACACTTACACGGATTACGGTGAATATGATCTTTCCCTTCGGGTTTATTCCGATAAATGTGAAAACACAATTAAAAAAGGAATTATCATTATTGCCGGCCTGCCAACGTTGGAATATGGGCCACCCACCGAAGGATGCCCTGCCTTAAAAGTAGATTTTTACAGCAATGCGACAAACGTTGAAACCTATCACTGGGATTTTGGTGACGGAAATATCTCTGCCGATCCTAATCCCACACATATTTATTATACCGAAGGAACCTATACTGTGACCCTTACTGTGGAAGGCCCCGGTGGCACAACGATAAAAGATGATCTTAAGGTGGAGGTCTATCCCGAACCTACAGCATTATTTGATGTACGCCCTAACGTAGTTACCATTCCGGGAGAAGGCGTAACGTTTGTGAACCAATCGATGGATGCGGATAGTTACCTTTGGCGATTCGGTGACGGGCAAACATCTACCGACGAAAACCCGGTTTACAACTATACTTCCGCAGGCAATTTCGACATCACCCTGGACGCCGAAAACGAATTTGGCTGCACCAACTCGTACATTCAATACCAGGCAGTAACAGCCAAGGAGGGCGGAGAAATCACTTTTCCGAACGCGTTCACCCCTAACACTTCAGGGCCCGGAGATGGCAGATATGACCGTACCGACAACAACAATTACATCTTCCATCCGGCGATTCAAAAAGGAGTGGTTGAATATAAACTCCAGATTTTTACCCGATGGGGTCAGTTGGTGTTCGAGAGTGAAGACATCGAGGTGGGCTGGAATGGATATCACAAAAAGCAGCTCTGTTCGCAGGGCGTGTATATATGGAAAGTATCCTGTAGGTTTAGTACGGGCCAGTTTAAAGTGTATACCGGAGATGTAACCTTATTGAGATAAACCGGGATGCATGCCTGCTGGCAAAAGGCCCTGAGGGTAAAATAAGTTTTATATAATAATTAAAGAATATTGCTCAGGTTAAAGAGGTTTCAATAATTTTAAACAGATGAATAGATTTAAAACATACCTATTATTTCTAATCATCGCTATAAGCGGTATGGTAAATAGCACTATGGCTCAAGATCCGCATTTTTCGCAGTTCTATGCTAATCCGCTGTATATGAGTCCGTCTTTAGCAGGCTCTACCGATGGTGGCCGATTAATAGCTAACTACCGAAACCAATGGCCAGGGATACAAAACGCTTTTGAAACTTATTCCATCTCATTTGACAACTTCTTTCAAGGTCTAAATAGCGGACTTGGTTTTTTGCTATATCAAGACAAGGCTGGAAGTGCCGGCTTAACCACAACTAATTTTGCCTTTCAGTACAGCTACAATCTGGTAATTAACGATGAATGGCAATTAATTCCCGGACTGCAGTTTACCTACGGCGATAAGACTATTGACTTTAACAAACTTATGTTTGTGGATGAAATGCAAGGTTTAGGAGGATCAGGATCCTGGAGCAGACTAAACAACGAAAAAGCTAACTACATAGACTTTGCCGCCTCGGCATTTCTTTACAGTTCGAAATATTGGTTTGGGATAACGGTAGACCACTTAGCTCAACCCAACTATTCCTTTTTAAACGAAGAGATGAGAATGCCTTTGAAAACAGTTTTGTTTGGAGGGGTAAATATCTGGAACGAAAAAAGACGTCTAAAAGGTCATGCCAGATCTTTTTCATTAAGCTATAGACTGCAACAACAAGCTCAGGATGTTCAAATGGATTTGGGCGTATACTGGTTTAACGATCCGATAGAGATTGGAATCTGGTACCGCGGACTTCCGTTTATATCAACGGAAAACAGCTCAAGCATTAATCAAGATGCCATAGTTGCATTACTGTCGTATAAATATGGACCACTCCGTTTTGGTTATAGTTACGATGTTTCCATATCCAGTTTGGGATGGAACTCTCAAGGCGCCCATGAACTATCGGTAATATTTGAGTTTAACCAGAGAATGGGTTTACGGCTTAACGGTAAGCGTCCGGCATTACCTTGTTCCGAAACAGCGAATCCTTTATCAAGTACGAGCCGAAGCAAATATAAACGCAAAAGGCGAAGGGTGTTTTAGTGGTTGGTGAACCGGTGAGTTGATGAGAGGTGGGAAATGAAAGGTGTTTGGGATTCAACAATCAGTAATCGGTTTTTTTTAGGAATTGACATTCAGTGATCGATACCGGTTCAATTAGTCATTGGTCAATGATTTTAAACAGTTACCAATCAGACAATAGATTTTAAGTTAAAAGACTTCGTAATAAAAAGGGCCCTCTATCGAAGGCCCCCTAATACAAATCATACTAACCAAATCAATTATGCAATCTCAACCAATCGTGCCGGTTTTGGTTTCACTTCTTCCCTCTTGGGAAGTGTAATTCTCAATACACCGTTTTCGTAATTTGCAGCGATTGCTCCATCATCTACTTTTTGTTTAGGTACCGCAAAGGTTCTGGTAAATCCGGCATAGTTAAATTCTCTTTGTGTGTATTTAACGTTTTCTTTACTTTCTTCTTCCTTAGCCGAAATGGTCAGTTTACCATTATTAAACTCGATGTTGAAATCTTCTTTTTTTAATCCGGCTGCCGCCAATTCAATTAAATATTGATCGTTGTCGTCGATAATGTTTACGGCTGGGATAGACTTACTTCCCGAATACAATCCGTTTTGGTTCATAAAAAAGTCACCACCCATAAAATCATTTAATAATGAATCTAAATTTCTGTTTGTTCTTCTAACTAGTGTCATAATGAAATCCTCCTATTTTTTAGTTTTTAATATTTTTCATTGTTTGAACTGTTATTCTCAAACTTTATACCACCCTACTAATCAGGACATAAAGTCATACATTCACAACATAACAATGTCATTTTGACATTGTTATTCCTTATTTTTACGCCATTTTGTCCTACACCTATAAAACAACGTGTAATTTAATTTAAGATAATGGTAACAGATGGGTAATAGTAAAGAATGCTTAAAAACTGATATTTGCCTTCAGATATTACAAAAGAAAATTTTTTCCTCCCAACAATTCCTGTGTGTACCGGAGGTCGTATTCATTCTGAATATGACCTCCTTTGTATTGCCTAAATGGAAGTTAAACAAAGATAGATTAAGCGGAGACTTCATTTATTCTTTTTCGCTGTTTTGCGACATTATAATATATTGGGATCATTAGGCATAGAGCGCTTACTCCCTTAAATTATTCCAGATCCACCTATGCCATCAGCCTGGTCGGAATCACTACCATAGTCAACAACTCTAAAAACACTGCATTTCTCTTATAAAATCCACCTGATTATAAAGTAAATTTTTGTTTCGTAGAATGCTATTTTCAGGCACAGAAAAACAAATGAATACAAAAAAGATACATGATCAATTTTCAGTTCCAAACTCCTTCAATTTTACAATCACAAAACCTGCATCGACCGTTCTCTTTTAAATCTATCCTGATACGATACGCATCACGTTGAACAATTACGTTATTACATGCCGGACATTTCGTATTAGTATATTTTTCATCCCGGACATTTCCCAGATAAACATATTTAATCCCTATTTCTTGGGCCATCAAATAAGCTTCCTCCAATATTGAGATTGAAGTTGGATGACTGTTTAATAACTTGTATGTTGGGTGAAACCGGCTGAAGTGCAAAGGAAAATCTGACAATCCATTATCCACCAACCAGCAGCACATCCTCTCTATCATTTTTATGCTATCACTATAACCCGGAACTAACAGGTTTGTTATTTCAAGCCAGACTCCCTTTTCTTTCAATGCCAATAGCGTATCCAAAACATTATTCATGGCTACACCCGATAATGTTTTATAAATTTTGGGGTCGAAACATTTTAAATCGATATTAGCTGCATCAATATATCTGCACAGCTCACGCAAAGGCTTTTTGTGAATATATCCTGCGGAAACTATTATGTTTTTCAGATTGTTTTCTTTTGCTAGAACCGCAATATCATAGGCATACTCATAATAGACAACAGGATCGGTATATGTGTAGGAGATAGAGGTGCATATTTGAGACAGGGCAGCATCCACCATATTTTCCGGAGAAACAAATTGAAACTCATCTTCGATAAAATCTGCCTGAGATATACTATAGTTCTGACAGTTTAAGCACCTTAAATTGCATCCGGTAGTAGAGATAGAAAAAGTTTTGCTCCCGGGTAAAAAATGATACAACGGTTTTTTTTCGACGGGATCCACATGCATAGCGCATGGGTATCCATAAGTCAGGGCAACCAATTTACTGTTTCGATTGACTCTGGTACGACATATGCCCACCTCGCCTTCTTTTAAAAAACAATTGTGCGGGCATAACACACATTGCACGCCATCTCCTTTCGCATGCCAATACAGCGCTTCTTTACATGGCAAGGATTTTTTCTTGTGACGATACATATTCATAACCCTCTGCTTTTCTGTACCCCTCTATAGTTATCTCACCGTCTGTGTCCAGATTAACGATAGCATAACTGTTGTTTGCCGCGCCACTTCCTTCAACTAAGGCCTTTAAAGTGTAATATAAAATACCGTCGATCACTTTTGCTCCTCCATCGTGATGATGGCCTTGAAACACCGCCGCAACATTACCTGATGCCTTTAACACATCGCGCACGGCAGAAGCATTGTTAATATATAAATCCCCTTCGCCGTCCAACAACTGGTGCACGAATATAACAACCGGCTTATCGCTCTTTTTTAACACATCGGCCAACCACAGTATTTCTTCCTGAGGAATATTGGTATCACGATAATCAAAGTTATCGTGGTCATAATCTGCACCATTCGATTTGAAACAGGCATCCAATACCACAAACCTAAACCCTGCATGCTCAAAGAAATAATACGTTTTACTTTTATCAATTCCCGTGTTTTCCACATGGCTCATGAATTGTTCCTTAGAAAGGGAATCTAGATCATGATTACCCAGGACATGGTAACGCGGCCCTTTAAATTGGGCAAATTCGTTTTCTATCTTTTTAAGGTAACCCAAAGTTTCTTTTTCGACAGGGAGTTCTGACTGATCCTTCAGATCTCCCGTTTCAATGGCAAAAGTTACATTTTCACTATTGAACAGGTTCACCGCCTCTTTAAGTTTAAAAACTCCTTCCGAATAATATCTCCCCCATTTTACGGGCGCCTCGGCATAATGAATATCAGTGACCCACCCAAACCTTAATTTTCTACTGGGACTAGCCCATGATGGCAAAAAAGAAAGGCCTGCTATAATCAATGCGCCATTACGGATAAATTCTCGCCTATTTAATTTTGTACCCATTACCTGAAACGTTTAATCGGAAAAAACAATTGCCTCAAAAACATACAAATCAGCATCCTGCCATCCAAGCCAACCAACATGGGCTTTGTCACGTGCCAAATGCCCTAGAAACTCCTCCAGGTTCCATCCTGTTTTCGTAGCAACCTGCGGCAGAAATGTCCCTTTTCTATCTCCCTTTTTTAGATACACACCATGTTTTCCCAATTCAATATCTTCGATACTATGTATCTTACGCATTGGTGTCAACACAGATATTTCTATAGTTATATCATCTAATTCTTTTTTTGAGATCGGCGTAAACCTGCCGTCGTTAAATGCGGATGAAACCGCCAGTTCAGCAACCAGTTCGGGCAGGCTATGGGATGAAGTGAATTGACCGATACAACCTCTCAAATTACTGCCCACATATACCGAAACAAATGCACTGTCGAGATGTTTGATACTGTCATCAACAATAAACCCGGATTCGTCAACTTTTACTCCCAATTGCCTTTTTATAGCCTGACGCGCTATTTGCAATAACATATTTTTTTTCTTTTCACTGATACCCATTTCATCTCTTCCGTTATCCACTATGAGAATAGATTGATACCCCACCACTCTATCCTTATTCCTGAACTGGGTCTCGCCAGATGTCATATACTTAATTTTCTTGTACTGATACCTTGACTCCCCTTCGGTTAAATACAAAAGAGTAAGTATTGAACTCCAGCCGCATAATCCTGTAAATAGATTGGGTATATTTCGCACTTCCTTTTTTTCCAATTCTTTGATAAGCACTTTAGGTTTGTTGCTACAAATTGCATTTACCGTTCCTTCATCCACTCTCCTCGCATCATCATCGCTAGGATAATGCGAAAAATCGGTGCTAAAAACAAACAGGTTCTTACTATTAAAATACGGGCGCAAATCCTCAGCTATTTTTTTACAATGAGCATAATCTTTAACCCCAATAACTATCGGCACAATGTGTTTAAGATTCTTAATTCTGTATTGCAGGAAAGGTAATTGAACTTCTATTGTGTGTTCCTCGGAATGCGCTTCCTTGTTAAAAAGCATATTTTTACTTTTACTGATCAAATCATTAGCGATATCCAAATTAACCGGAACAACGCCCAATGGCGTTTTATAATGCCCTTTATTGTATACCGAGGCTCCGTTAAAGGCCACGTGATGACTTGAACCAATAATAAAGACGTTATCAAATTCGGCTTCTTGATCAACGAGGGCATATGCACTCGCCGCCACCTTTCCTGAATAAGAATATCCGGCATGTGGAACGATCAGTGCAGAAACGCAGCGTTGAACAGCTTCCTGAACTCCATCGAAACATTTTTTCAACTGAACAATTAACTCCGCAGGATCTGAATTATAAAACGTACCCGCCACCACAGGTTCTCTTTCAACACTTAACATGACATATTGTATTTAGTACTTTAAAGTTAATGCTTTATTTTTTTATTTGTAATGATTATTTGACACAAGTTATTCACAACAAAACTCTTGTTATCAACCGTTATAACACTACAAAAAACTATCACAAAAAAAGCGCCAAATAAATTTGGCATTTAAGAAAAAACATCTACTTTTGCATCCGCGTTAACGAAATAAGACGACGCAACAAGGAGATTCAGTAGCTCAGCTGGTAGAGCACATCCCTTTTAAGGATGGGGTCCTGGGTTCGAACCCCAGCTGAATCACACTTTAAAAAGATCGAAAGCGGTCTTGAAAATAAAATCGGGGTTCCCGATATATCAGAATGATTCAGTAGCTCAGCTGGTAGAGCACATCCCTTTTAAGGATGGGGTCCTGGGTTCGAACCCCAGCTGAATCACAAAGAAAGGAGAGCAAGTTTTGTTCTCCTTTTTTTATGATTCCTATAGATCACGCGAAATATTGAAGGATCACGCCCAAAGTTACCCATGTTCCGAAATCTGTACTAATTTATCGTAAGCTAAAATCTCAATAAATTTACCGTAAATTTTGATGATGCCATCCTTTCTAAATTCGGTCAATGCGCGAATCACATTTTCGGTGGTCATGCTAATATACTCTGCAATCTCCTTTCTGTTGACGGGTAGTTCAAATTCTCTGCTTTTGTATATGTTATCAGAGAAATGTAACAATACATAGGCTATTCTTCCACGAAGATTTCGTCTTCTTATTTCCAATGATTCGCGAATAACGGCATCACTTACACGGTTCATTTTTTCAATAATACTTTTAGCAAAAGTTCCGTTCAGAAGAATCAGACTCTTTATGTGTTCAATGGGAATATTACATGTAGTAGAGTCTTCAATGACCATAACCGAATAACTATAGTGTGGCTTTGAAAATAAACTAAGCAGACTCACAAAATCAAAAGGCTTGGCAAATGAAAGTATCTGTTCCTTGCCATCTGTATTGGTAACAAACAGTTTAACCAAACCGCTTTTTAAGTATATAAATTCCTCTATGAACCTTCCTTCTTCAATTATATATTCACCTTTGCTATATTTTTTTTCTATTCTACTTCCGCAAAGACTCGACAATTGGTCAGAAGATACATTCTTAAAAAACAATTCTTTTAGTTCACACGCTTCACAACTACATTCCTGATCCATATAATTGATTTATATCATCTTATTCTTTGATTTCAATTGATATATATCATAAACTGATACTTATTACCCACTCACTACACTTTATTACCGTTCACAACAACTAACTTTCTTATATCATTTAGAGCTAGGATTATTTAACAAATAATTACATCGAGGTAACTATTCTAATATACTTAAAAATTAAGGAGATTAAAAATAATGATTTGCCCAATGTACGCGGTATGATCCATGTCAAGTTTCATAATGTGCAAAGTTGAATACCTCGAAATAAAAAAACGAATTGCCGGAAAAGAGTATAACATTGATAAAATATCCGAAATGAAGAAAATTGTAATATTAGGTGGAGGCACAGCTGGCACCATGATGGCCAATAAGCTAGCCAATGCTCTGGATAAAGAAGAATGGGTCATCACAATTGTTGATAAACACCGTACGCACTATTACCAGCCGGGTTTTTTATTTATTCCCTTTGGTATTTATAACGAACGCGATGTCACAAAGCCCAAAAGCTCTTTCTTTCCGGCAGGAATTAAAGTGTTGTACACTTCCATAGATAAAGTAGATGCCGAAAATAAAAAAGTGCAATTAGAAGGTGGAAAAGTATTGCCATACGACTTTTTGATTATAGCTACAGGAACACAAACACGGCCGGATGAAACCCCGGGTTTGAAAGAAGAGCTTTGGTATAAAGATATATTTGACTTTTATACGATTGAAGGAGCGCTTGCCTTACAAAAACACTTTAAACGTTGGAATGGAGGTAAATTAGTGATGGCAATTACGGAGATACCTTACAAATGTCCGGTTGCTCCATTAGAGTTTGTGTTTTTAGCGGAGGAATTCTTTACTAAGAAAGGGATGCGCGATAAGGTTGATATTACCATCGTTACGCCCATGTCGGGTGTATTTACCAAGCCTATTGCCACCAAGATGCTTTCAGAATTGCTCAACGAAAAAAACATCAATGTAGTTGCCGATTTTTATATCGAGCGTATCGATAATGATAAAAAAACTTTGGTGTCGTACGACGAGCGGGAAGTAGAATTCGATACCCTGACAATAATTCCTGTGAATATGGGCGATGAGATGGTGAATCGCAGTGGTTTAGGTGATGAACTCAATTTTGCCTTTACGGATAAACACACCTTAAAACATCGGGATCACGACAATATATTTGTACTTGGTGATGCCGCTAACATACCCACGTCCAAAGCTGGTTCAGTGGCACATTTTGCTTCTGAAATATTGTTTGATAACCTGATGAACGCGATAGATGGAAGACCATTGACCGCTCATTTCGATGGACATGCCAACTGTTATATTGAAACTGGATACGGAATGGGGGCATTAATAGATTTTAACTATGAAACAGAACCCCTTCCGGGCACCTTTCCTTTACCTGGCATTGGACCATTTGGCTTACTCAAAAACACCAAAATAAATCATTATGGCAAAATAATGTTTCGATGGATTTATTGGCATTTACTGTTAAAAGGGAAGGAATTGCCTGTGGAAGCAGATATGACTATGGCCGGCAAGAAACGTGTAACCTTTTAAAGCCAACACTATGAATGAGCAATATTTACAAGAGCAAATAAACTTGCTCAATCACAAAATGGATTTGGTACTTGATTCGCTCAATCTGCAAAACCAAAAGGCGGAAAGCGTAGAGGACTTACTAGCCGACTTGCAAATTGTGGGCAAGGACATGTACGATACGGCGGTTGTTGAACTGGAGAACCAACAGGTGGAAATTGATATAGACCAATTAAAACAACTCGGCATAAAACTGTTGCAAAACGTCGATAATATATCTGATATCCTATCTCTATTTGAAAGCTCGATAGATTTCGTAAAAGATGCAGCACCCTTAGCTCGCAATTCCATCATCGATTTAACAAGAAATTTACACAAAGTAGAGCAAAAGGGCTATTTCGAGTTCTTTCGCGAAGCAAGTCGCATTATCGACAATGTAGTCACTAATTTTTCATCTGAGGATGTTCGTCTATTGGCCGATAATATCGTGACCATTATGGGCACTCTTAAAAATTTCACCCAGCCAGAAATAATGCATTCGGTACAAAATGCCCTTAAGGTGTACCAAAGCATTGATGTAAAAGACACTCCGGAGTATTCCGTGTTTAAATTAATTCGCGAACTGAATAAACCTGAAATGAAGAAGGCAATGGGTTTTATGGTTGCCTTCATGAAAAATATGTCGAAAGAATAATATTCTAACAAACTAAATTTATACTACGATGGCACAAAAAGAATATGCAAACAAAACGGTAGATGTAAACGATGAAGGTTATATGACCAATCCGGCACAATGGGATCGGGAAATAGCCCATGCCATTGCCAAGGAGATAGGTATTGAACTTACAGAATTACACTTTGAAGTGTTGGCTTATTTAAGAGAGAAATTTGAAAGTGGTGAAGTATTAACTATTCGTAAAGTGGGTAAGTCAGGCATCACAGACATTAAGGGATTATACAAGCTATTCCCTGGTGGACCATTAAAATATGCCTCCCGAATTGCAGGTATTCCAAAACCTTCAAGCTGTGTTTAAGTCAGTCTCATTAAAAAACAAAAGCCATGAATAAAGAAGATAGTCCATTAAAAAAAGTGTGTATTATATGTGCAAAAGGATCCATTGAAGATGTTTATGCTACGCTTGTATTAGCTAACGGTGCTGTTATGGAAGGCATCGAAGCAAAATTATTTTTTACCTTTTTTGGTTTAGATGCGATCACTAAAAAACAAATGAACAAGCTACATACGGCAACCATAGGAAATCCAGCAATGCGAATGCCTGGTGGCCTGGCATTTCCGAGCTTACTGGGTATGTTACCGGGCGTAGAAGCTGGCGTATCATCTATGATGAAAAAGCAAATGGAAGATTTGGATATTCCTCCTGTTGAAGAATTCTTTGAAATGATTACTGCGGGAGGTGGAGAAATTTATGCGTGTAAATTAGCCATGGACATGTTTAAATTAACCAAGGATGATTTGTACGAAGAGGTCTCTGCGGTATTAACTGTTGCCGATTTTTATGCCATGTGTGGCGGAGATAACACGCAGATTATTTTTACTTAATATAACCATTCTAATTGAATCTGTGACTAGTGTTAAATAACCTACCGGCAACTTTGTCGATAGGTTTTATACCAATTAATTATTTAATACTTATTACAAATGGTTTCCGGTGTAGGGACAATAGGTACTTTCATACTTCAAAGGGTTTACCTTTTGTTTTCGTACTTAAGCTTTCTCCAAGATGCAGATAAGTAGCAGAACGCCGTCGTAATTGTGCCAATGAAATTAGTGAGCAAGGTACCAATAGCTTAGATGTAGTTCAAAGGGTTGGAAAGAAATTTACCAGATCGGTTGCTGACATCCAAAAACCTGCCAACCTGGTAACCGAGATATCAGCCTCTTCGCCAGAACAAAATGCAGGTGCCATGCCGTAAACAAAGCGGCTAACCCAAAACACTTATGGATGACTTTTGATACAATATAAATAGTCACCCAATGAGTTTAGGACTAACACTTAAAGGCCATCTTCTGTACCTCAACACCTTCAATGCCTACCAGTTTCTTTTCCAGTTTCTTCTGTTCTTTTTTATCGCCAAACAATTCGAGGATAATCAATCCGCTTTTGCTACAAAAGTCATCCGAAACTTCGTGCAATCCCAAACGGGTTTTAATGGAGCAGCCAAATTTAGTTAACACTTTTTGCACTTCTCCCGCTTCTTTGGTACGATCGAACACACTAACGCCTAAAATTGTGATTTTTTCTGAGTTCATAATGTCTGGATTTAATAGTTGACAGGAAGTTAGTGTTTTGGCTGTCAAAAGTCAATTCTATTTTACATTATCCTCACGCGCTTTATGGGCTGCTGCACTGCAAACTTATCTGACGGCTATACCTAAAAACTAACCGTCATCCGATGAGTGCTTTCCATTAAGCATTTTTAAAGAGAACCACGCCAATAAAACAATTACAACAACCATTACACCCCAAAGCCAGAATTTGTTAAAAATTGCGGATGGGGGGATGTTTTTACGGTCAAACATCCTTTCTTCATCACCTAAATTCAGGGCAGTCAACCGTGCAGGTATTTGATCTTGGAACCTGACTATATCATACTTGGGCAACAAAGCCATTTTGTTACCATAAAACAAGTAATAAGTCGCTTCTCTTGCAAATCTGACGTTCAATTCGTGTTTGTAGCCCGTTACTTCTATTGACTCAATATCCAACGGCTCGTTATCATTGTTCTCGATAGAGACGAGCATCTTCTTTAATGTTGTACTTTTAAAGTTAAAATCATTCGTTGCCAGCGAATTTAAAGTTCCTATGAGCAATTTACCATACCTATAAACCCATCCAGTTTCTGTTTCAATACTATCTTGTATTAATTTAATACTAACGCGTCTGTAATAATCGAAATCACTTTTAATGTTAATAGTCACTTTTCCTGCACGTACTGGGTCATCAAAATCCACTTCAATTTCGGTCGTCTTATACTTTTTATTTTCGGTTACATAAAAGTTCTTGACTGGATATTTTTTTCCTTCCCCATCAAGTGTACTCGATTGAACAAGAGCCGCACTGCTTAAACGTGGATTTTTTGTTGCAGGAATAAATAGCCTCAGGTATTTATACTTTGATGAAGAAAATGACAGTTTGTTAAACTGAAAATCAGTAAAATCGTTCACTATGGATACGATTCTGTAATCATCTAATATCGTGAACCACTCTTTGCTGTCCGAGCTTCCTTCGAGACGCACCTGCCAATCAAAATTTTTCCGTGTAAAGTCTAACTCTATCTCGTTAACCGATACACCCTCTTTTAATTCGAAGGTATAGTAATAACCATTTTTATCATGCGATTTATTAATCGTTTTAAAACGGATCTTTTTGACAGATGTTTGCGGAACATTTTCCTTTAAA
Organism: Saccharicrinis sp. GN24d3; assembly: GCF_052400645.1. NCBI lineage: Bacteria > Pseudomonadati > Bacteroidota > Bacteroidia > Marinilabiliales > Marinilabiliaceae > Saccharicrinis > Saccharicrinis sp. GN24d3. The sequence continues at coordinate 64,542 of NZ_JBQTGI010000008.1, read as the reverse complement.
AAATAAGGTGCCTCAACCGTATCTTTATATGGCGTTATTCCATAAATTCGAATATCGGCAAGGTTATCCTCTAAGTTTCCGAACATATTATCTGGAAGCTCCAATCTATGCCATGTTTCGTTTATATTCAAAATCTCCCTTTTGTACTTATATTTTTCTATTTGTGCACACATCAAAGAGTTGAGCAATATAAACAGAAGAAATACAATATATCTACTCTTCATTGACTACGGGTTTGTATTTGTTATATAAAAATGAGATCACCAAAAGTAGCACCCCCAGGGAAACGAACACAATAGTTTTTTGTATGGTGCTTAAGTTGGTCAGATCATAAAAGAAAAGTTTTAACAGCGTGACTGCAAAAAGCGACATCCCCCCTATCCGCAAGTGTTGCCTTTTTTGAACCATACCCAGGATTATGATTGCAAGCGAATAAACCCCAAACAAAATGCTCAAAGTGGTTTTATAAACTGATTCAAAACCATTTACCGACAACCAGGTAACCAACTCGTTACTCAACATTGTTATAATCGTGATATGTAATAACAGGTCGAAGTAAAGCCTATATTTATTTAACAGATTATTGATATGCAGATTTAGATAAGCAAAATACATAAGTGCTGCCACAAAAGCGACACACACATACCGCATGGCTACATTAAAAAATCCACGATGAAAATATTCCGACTGCGATTGAAGTACATAGCTATCCCGCAATTCACCCAGGGTGTAAATGCCATTGGTTATAAACAAGCCAATAATCAACACACTTGCGCCTAGCGTAACATAGGCCAGACTTATGCTTTTAATTTTCTTTAAATTGATAAGCGATAGAATAGCTGCAAATAGCATTGAGTAATTATACAACCAGATGGTTTTAAACCGATTTAAATCATAATTACTGATAAAATTATAGTAATCCTTTCCCTCTGGTTTAACCGAAATTCTGGTATCCACCAAAAGATGATTCCAATAATAAGATATCTCCATTTTAAATGCGTAATAGGTAACAAACAGCAACATACCGGGAATAACATAAGTAAACCGTTGTGATATTCGTGGGTATTCCAACAAGTGAGATTGGTTTTTATGCTGTACATATTGTATAAATGCGAAAGCTGCAATCACCAGCGACGAAGACAAAAAGTTAATATTAAAAATACTGACTAAACTCTTGTCAACACCACTGTATGGCACATTATAATTAAACATCCAATCGTGAAGAAGGCTAAAAAATGCCAACAGCATTAACGGGTAAGATAGCAGTTCGTATAAGGAAACCTCTTTTGTTTTACCAATCCAATATAACAATGCACCCAAACCTGCCCAAAGCAGTGTCACCCAGTTTCCGTCCAATTGAACAGGAATAGCAATCACCACAAAAACCAGTACCAGCCCTGTCACCAAATTATACAGGTTCTTGTCTGCCAGTTTTTGTTGATGAACAATAAGTCCTACCGTAAAATGAACAATGGCGTTGCAAAGGGTAAATAAACCCAGTAATTGCTCGTACCCTATCTGTTTATCGAGCAATGAATATCCTATTCCATAAAAAATAAACGAATTGGCTAATAACAGAATAATATCGGGTCGTTTGAACACTTCGTTTTTCTGTAGCTTGTAGGCTAAAAAGGTGATGTAAAACGATATGAAGAAAATACTGGCAAAAGTTAATGCCAGGGCAAAATACGGTTCAAACTTATATTCGGGCAGGTACCACATAAAAAACATCAACCAGCTTAAACCAAAAGAAACATAGTAAAGTGGTTTCCAGTATTTTTTTAGAGAGATAAACAGAATACCGACATTGATGATGGCTATATAAGTAAACAAGGGTAGTACATTCCCGCTATCATCACTCAACAAAAAAGGTATGGCATAAGCACCCACCAAACCAATTAGGGCAATCACCTGACGGCTATAGGATAGCGCTGCAATAACCGTAAAAACCGTGAACACAACCATTAGACCAAAGGAGAGTACTTGCGGTATTAAACCAAAAAAACTATAGGCCGAGAAAGTGATGAAATACATGGTTGTCATGGCACCACTGACCAATACGGCACTGTAGTTTTCGTACTTGCTCCGCATTTTCATCCCAACCACAAGGAGTGCAATACCACTTACATAGCCCAGGATGATCCGTGTTAAGGGACTGATTAGATTATGCTCGATGGAATATTTGGTTCCGATAGCAATTCCTATTACCAAGATGGCAATTCCTATTTTGTTCATCAGGTTTTCGCCGATAAACTTTTCCAGGCTTGTTTTGCTTTGGTGTTTAATCAGGTCTTTTGGCCTAGCCTGTTCTTTTAAAGAAATAGCAGGTTCTGTTGCCTTTTGCTTTTGCTCCGGATTACTATTTTCCTGCAACGATCTAACACCTGCCGGATTATAAATACCTTTTTCTGTCGAAACTTTCGAGGTCGACTCCTCTGTTTGCGAAGATGACAAACTTTCGATTTTTCTGATAAGGTTTATTTCTTCCTTTATGTTATTAATTTCCTTGGTAAAATCAACTTGTCGCTTAAGGATATAGTCAAGTTTTTGTTCCAGTTTTCTGATTTGATCGTCTGAGCTATCCATATCAAGTCTGTTCGGTTTGTAATTTAGGTATTACAAAGTACGATTTTTTTTGAAACAAGAGGGACGGTATATTCTGACGCTCCAATGTCTGCGACGATTGGAGGTCCTGAACGCTTTTCAATGGTGAAATCCTTTAAAACAACTACTTCGGATTACTATAAAACCAATTTTAGAAATATAGGCTATTCATTTCTGTATGGAATAAACCTCCGTTGTTCCCAAACCAGGTTCTTGATCATCGAGGATACCACGGCGTTTATTGGTTGACCTTTACTTCTGGCAACAATTTTCCTCATCGCAGCCTACGCCAATTTTTAAACGATCTATTTTACCATGTCGTTTTTTTTAGACCTCCATTAAACGTTTTTTTCTGCTCTTTTTTTAGCATAGAAAGCAATCTTTTCAGGATTGTTGCTATAAGCATAACTTAAAAACTTGGCACGTGAGGCTCCGTCATACTCTGATAGCCCTGCTTTTTTGAGTTTTGACTTAATCTTCTTCAATGCCTTTAAAACCTTTTTGTCGGGATTATTCTCGGCGCTTAACCATTGGCGTAGCTTATAAGAATGGTGTAAGTCAAGTGATGATGCAAACTTTTTGGCTTCAGTTGGAGCTATCCACATAAAATAACTTTGTTTGGTCCAGGTATACCCGCGGTACTAATGGCTTTGTTGGCTATGTTCCATCGTTAAACTCCAGCATCATAACCACAGCTACCGAATCGGTGTAGGTTTTCATTTGTGACGCAGGTAGCTTATGTGTTACACATGCTTTTTGAAAAGTAACGGAATCGATAACCACATTATTATCTTTATCGATATATTGGTAGTTGAGCGAGAACCTGTCAATAGTTTTAAGGTTGGTGCCTTTTACCTGGTCCACGGCATAGGAGGTTTAGGCGATGGTATTTGATGCAAACAAAATAGCTAAAAGAAGTAATGATAATTTCTCGGAAATCTTTCTCATTGGTTTTTTTTACCACGGAGGCACGAAGGGCACTAAGGTGCACAATGTTTATTTGAACTCGGATTACAAATCCGAGCTAGCTTTAGGTTGTTTTTACTCACCGGATGAAAATTTGCGTAATGTAAATATTCATCCGGTGAGTTATATTAATAGGATAGCATCGCTTGGAGCGATGCCATCCCTCTATTTATTCGCTTCAATAATTTTTAACATCAACGCATAATGTGCTTTATGGGTTCCTTTGATTTGCTTCTTTACTATCTTCTCTGCTTTTTCTAACTCAGTTAAAGAAGCCATCACGATAAAACGATCTACATAATTTACTTTAGCTGCATTTCCTGTTGCCAGGGCTGTTTCATTACCAAAACTATCCTCAAACAGCTTACTGGAAATCTGTGGTTTTAAATGGTTTTTTACCGAGTTGGTCATCGTAATGAGATTATGCACGTAGCTTTGTTGCAAGGCCATTTCAATATCAGTTAATCCACCTTCGGATAATCCCCAAATCAAATCGCTCATATCGCTTAAGTACGCTTCCGATGAATAAACAGAACGGTTGGTTTCGATACGTTGAAAGAAGAATCCGCTCATCATCTTATCAAAGGCACCAATCACTTTTTTATAGTAATCATTTCGTAACGAACCTAATCGGTCTTCAATATCTTTGTTAACGAGCCATTCGCTATTGGCCATTTCATTTACTATCCAGGCTATGGCCTCTTGTTGTTTGGCTTTACTAACCGGTGTAAACAAGGGTTTATCCTCACCTTCTACACCAAAATACTGGTAAGCCCCACCAATGTAAGACATGGAATGCTCCAGGTAACGGTTGTACTGACTGGTTACTTCTTTATATAACTGACGTAGATAATCGTAATCCTTGTTAGGCTCAGTCCCCCACTCTACCAGGTGGTTCATTATAAATTTCAGGTTCTTCATACCATAGGTACCCGCCAAAACAGCATCATCGCCCAAAGCCTCGGCCTGAGCTGCCGGATCGCCGGAAATACCCATGGCAAATTGGGGCGTAAAACGATACATGGGGTCATCGGCCTTTTCTAAAAACCAACTATTTAATGTTTCGTATTCTTCAGCTGGTTTGGCAATGTTAGGTAACCATTGATATCCATATTTAATGGCAAAGATATCGAATACGCCCAGTGGCGGCGGCGTTAGTTCCACGCCCTTATCCTCTGGTTGCGCTATATAATTGTATCGGGCATAATCCATAATAGATGGGGTAGTGCCATATTTTTGGGTAAAAGTAACCGAACGCAGCGAATCTACCGGATATGCATATGAAGCTCTCATATTGTGCTCAAATCCTAGTGTATGTCCCATTTCGTGAGCTGCTGCATAACGAATCAAACGTCCCATCAGCTCATCCGAGAACAACTTCTCGCGAGCCTCCTCTTCAACCTGTCCGCATTGTACCAAACGCCAGTCGTGCAGCTTTTGAATCACATCGCCATACCAGATAATATCTCCTTTTATGATTTCGCCCGAACGCGGATCTGTCCAGCGAGTCCCCTGGGCATTTATAGTAGTATTTGGCACATAGCGGAAAGTGGTGTTGATCAGGTTATCAGGATTAAATTTCGGGTCGTCAGGAAATGGCTTGGCCATAATGGCATTTTTAAAACCAATGGCTTCAAAGGCCATTTGCCAATCTTCGATACCTTGTTTTACATATTTTTGCCACCTTTTGGGCATACCATTATCGATATAAACAACAATAGGTTTTTTAGGTTCCACTAATTTTCCTGCCAGGTAATCTTTTATGTCTTTTTGTTTAGGTTCCATCCTATAGCGATGAATATAAGATTCCCTCCGGGATGTTCCGCCATTGTCCTCGAAATAGGTTATACCGCCATCGAAAAAGTTGATTCTGCGATCGCTTAATCGGGGCATCATGGGTTCTTTATCGAGTAATACAATGGAACGGTTGACCATGGTACGGTAGGGTGTAGAATTTGTGCTCCAGTTAAAATAAGATTGTAACTCGATATTTTTTTCAAATACCTGCACTTTGGCCAGGTACGATGATTCTGTATCCAGTTTTCCGGGTTTTCCTTTGCTTTTAAACGGTGTAACCACGGGTAATTCTTTATCAAAAAAATCGGTCATATCAATCACCAAAGCACTGTCTTTACCAAAAGCTTTTATTGGGAAGGTTTCCAATACCGGAGTCATGTAGTTTCGGGCGAAGGCATTTTTAATGTCCTCACTTTTTTCTCCTAATACGTCTTTTACATTAGGAACCAAAAGGTATACATTTTCTTCATCGTGTGAAAATTGGAATACCACAGGTCCTACACGTAACTCACCTGCATAAGCTTTTCCGCGTGCCGGGTTGCTCACCTTGGCAATACGCGAAGCCATCAGAAACTCGCGTTTGAATAAAGAATCCGGTATCTCGAAATACAACTTATCTTCACTCTTATGCACCGTCCACATTCCCTTTTGCGTGGTAAAATCGGAGGTGATCACCTTTTCGTAAGGTTTTATTTTCCCGTTGGTTTTAGTTTCGTTTTTTTCTTCGGCTTGTACCGAAAATGAACCTATAACCAATAGGCTTATCAATAAATGGAATATTTTCATTTTTTTTTAAAATTAGAATCAAATTGGATGAACACAAAGACTTGGAGACATATCGTTTTAATATACCTCTTCACTCCGGGCTCTGCATTACTTTATTTACAATCTATATAATTGCATTTTTAGTTATTTTTCTAATAGAAAATTATTTCACTAATTCCTGAGGTTCAAAGCATCCTTCGCTTAATGGTTCTGGATCTCCTCCATAACTATTTTTATTATATATCCGGTAATGGGACTCACGCGTCCCTCCGAACAATTCCTCGCTGTAAGCTTTTAAAACCAAAATTATTTCGAAAAGACCTTCTGAAACTTCCTGATATGTGCCACTTCCACTAATTTCTATCTTAAATTCTTCATAAGTCTTATTTGAAATGGTTAACTCCTGTCCGGTTACCTTCACTATTCCCTCTGATGCACTGGTTCCATCTTTCGGGAAAAACTCCAACGCATCTCTAATGTTAAACCCTGGAGACTTATCTTCATCTGTATAGTCATTAGTGAACCAGCGTTTCAAATTAAATGAATTTACTGTTCTTCCTGCATTAGGCGAATAAAAACCTACCTTAAATGCATGGTGATAAACATCGTCATTAGTATCTGAAGTACCATTATCGGAATACAACACTGCCATTGAATCTGTGGCTGGAACAACCAACGGATATGTGAAGGTATTAAAAGCGGTCCACTCACAACCAGGCTCACTATTGTAATCCATCCAGTTTTCGCCGTAAGTTCTATAATAAGGATCGCTAAGGTTATAAAAATTAGATGCGGTAAACACTTTTTTATCTCTCGGTATTTTTATAGGTTTCACTATCCAGAAACTGGAATTACCCGAAGACTGATACAAGGATTCTTCAACCAATTTTAACTTGGTGGTATATTCAACATCATCATCATTTATATTTTCATTTAATGTTAATATGTATTTAATTTTCGAAAAGTTCACAAGGTCCAACTCACGTTCCAAAACATAATCAAACTCTTTAATCTGATCGAACAACTGTAATGATTCTACTTCCTCTGGTAAAAACCCCTTATTGAACAATATCTCAAATTCTATCCGTTCACCCACCAACCCATCTATTTCCTTGCGATTATCAGAAAACGAAACACTTGTATTAACCGTACCTAGGCTTAAAGCTAGGTTCTTATTTTTCAATTCGCTATTTAGATGTCCCAGGTTTACATTTTCATCACTAGTGTCCACCAAAACAAAGTCAATTTTAATGTCATCATCCGCATTCCATCGTTTGTTAAAATTTACAGTAATTGTATCTGTAAAGTTATCCGGACCAAAAGATAAGTTTGCCGGACTGACGTTTAAACCATCAAAATTACCAGTTACATCACTAGAGTATTCAACCGTTATTTCTTTGTCTAAACCGGGATAAGTTAAGACAACAGGAATTTTCAGCGGTTTAATGGATTCATGCGTATACTCCTCCAATGCTGTTTCACTATTATCTTTTACATCTCCTGCCTCAAACGGTTCATTGTTACTATTTGTCAGCAGGAAAAAGCGCACAAAAGGGGAACCATTATAGGTCATTTCCCCCGTAATATCATCGGAATCACACCTTAAAAATGTAATAGCAATAATTAATATGAATAATACTTTAGTAACCTTCATTTTGAACCAAATTTGAATTTAAATAAGTATTTCCTCTGGGAATAGGTAACACAAAATAATTAGACGGATAATCAAGATGGCAAGTATTGGCAATACAACCATCGTTACGATCAACATTCTTATGAAAACGAGCTATATCGAACAACAAATGTCCTTCGAAGCAAAGCTCACGTCTTCGTTCCAAAAATATTTCATCTAATAAATCGTCGGTAATTAAAGCAGGTGTCGCCCCTGCCCTATCCCTTATTGTATTTAAATCGCTTAATGCATTTCCCTGCTCATCCAACCGTGCATAAGCTTCGGCTCTAATCAAATAAAGCTCGCTTAATCGCATCAAAGGATTTCCAGGGTTATCCTGGAATTTATGTGTGAAGTAATATGGCAGATCCTCCAAATCGGTTTGATTGGGGATTACAGTTGGCAAATCAACTTCTAAAAACATGGAATCCCCTCTCACATCTCCTGCTTCAAACAGACTCAACAAATCTCCTGAACTTGAGTATTCCTGATAATCGCTTGTACTAAAAAAACCGTAGGCTCCAGCCATAGTATTCGTAGTTTGATAAGTACCATCCTCGCTTTGTACTGCCGAAAACTCAAATATAATTTCCGAAACAGGAGCATTGTCTTCTTTCCATTGATTGTCATACTCCTCTTTGCTCATCAATGAAATCCCACTGTTCAGAATAACATCGCTACAATAGTCAACAGCCATTTGATATTCGTTGGCATATAAGGCTACCCTTGCTAACAAAGCCTTACACGAGATGTTATTAAAATATGAATATGAAGGTCCGCTCAGTAAGCTAATTTCTGTAAAATTATCAATCGCATCCTCAAGGTCATTTAAAACAAAACTATAACTCTCTACCGCTGTTTTTCGTGCAGGGTAATCTACGCCAACCTGTTGAGTTCTTTCGTTACAAACAATGCCTAAATGAGAAGCATCAGGGGTATAAGAAAAGTTCTGCGAATACATTCTGACCAGGTAAAAATGACATAACGCCCTTATGCATAATGTCTCGGCCTTAAGTTGTCTTTTTACGTCATCACCCACCTCTGTTAATTGATCCAAATGTTCCAATATTTCGTTACTCGCATTGATTATTTCATAAGCTCCATCATACAACGATGACAAGTCACTACTCTCTTCTTTATCCTGAAAAGAGTATACATTTTCAACGGAATATGGAACATCTATTTCCCCTTTACTGGAAGATGTATGGGAAGGCGTAAAAACAATGTTGCCACCCAATAAATCGGCGTAGATGGCATGCTGCCTAAAAGTAGAAATATCTTCAAGGTCATAATAACATCCATTTAATGCCAGTTGAAACCCCTCATAGGTTGAAAACAATTCCTCAGTAGATGTTTGAGTTCCTGGTTCCTGCTCCAGAAAATCACTGCAACTTACTGACAATAACAATATAGCTGTAAGATATACTAATATATTTCGCATCGTTTCTTCTTTATTCAAATTGAAAATATTTTAATCACTAAAAACTTGCCTTAATACCTAATGACCAGGTACGTGCCTGAGGATATAAATAATAGAATTCTTTTATACCATTCTTCCCATAGGGGCTTTTATCTTTATAAAAAGTAGCAACATTAGAAACATCAAAATTAACTACCAAATTATCAAGGAAGATGTTCATTTTAGCAACTGGTAAAATATAAGATAAGCTTATATTATTGATTTTAAAGTGTGAAGCATCATAAACATATTTGTTATAGTTAGATATAGGGGGATTATCGCTGGTAACAGCCGGCTGTGTTGCAATGTCACCTGGTTGTTTCCAATAGTCGTATGCATTAACACTTAAATTCCGGTTTACTGTAATGTTATATTTAGCAATCAACTCATCATCCACCATCTTATCCACCCCATATTTGTACGATCCCCTAACGCTCAACTTTAAGTTGTTTCGGTATGAAAAAGATGTGGAAAACCCTCCATAAAAATCAGGTTGTCTATTTCCTATAGGCACCCAGTCTACTGCAGAGAAAATATTGTTATAAGTTGCTGCATCGTATATCTCCCCATCCTTTTCGAGCAAATCACGTCCTGTAGCAGGGTCAATACCTACCCATTTAATTCCCCAAATAGTTGAAGTACTATAGCCTTGTCTAATTGAAGTGGCTGTACTTGACAAAGAATAATCATCCCCGAAATTTTTCAGCGAAGTGATTTCATTTTTCAATGTCGATAAATTCACTCTCATGTCCCATTTAAAACCAGGAGCGTTTATTATTTTACTGGAAAGAGCAAACTCAAGCCCTTGGTTTGCCATATTGGTACCGTTTATTTGAGTTGAATTATACCCTGTTTCTGATGGCACATCTCTACTAGATATCATATTTTGAATATCATCGTAGAAATATTCGGCTGTAAATGTAAATCGTTTTAAGAAGTTAAAATCAATTCCCAAATCATACTTGAAATTCTTCTCCCAACCCAATTCGTCATTCGGTGCATCATCTGGTCGGGCATAATGTAACCTGTTGTACCCAAAAGAAGTCGATAAGTAATACAAACCCTTTGAGCTATACGACCCAATCCTAGAGTTACCGGTTGATCCAAAACTGGCTCTAATTTTTAAGAAATCGATCCATTTAACATCATTTAAAAATGATTCTTTTGAGATAGCCCAACTTACACCGGCTCCTCCATTAAAGGCCACATCAGTATTATCTCCAAAAACAGAACTTTGATCCCTTCTTAGATTAACTAGTAGATAGTACTTTTTCTTAAAGTTATAATTAATCTGAGAGTATAACGAAACCCTGGAATTATTATTGATATCTGAACCATCGTTTTGGTTACTGTTCGTTTCATCCTTTTCAGTTTCAGGATCATCATCCTGTACTGCTGCAGAAACCGGGTTGATAATATCCGGGTTAACAAATCCCGCCCCAGAATGGTATTGCAGGTCAGCCTTACTCTCGTATAACTCAGCTCCCGCCATGATATCGAAATAGTGGCTTTCTGTAATCTGTTTCTTAAAGGATGTATTTCCCTTCCAACTCCACGATGTAGATTGTCGCTGATTAATAACCCTACGTCCCCATCTGGGGTATTCAATTCCGTCTACTTCAAAGGTCCCACTGTAACGTCCGCTTTCATTCGCACCAGAGAAATATCTATCCTGTTCCTTGTCTTTATAATCAATACCAAAAGAGGTAAACAAGTTCCAGTCCTCGGTAATGTTATATATGGCATCAAAACTACTCATTATCCCATAGGTATCACTTTCGTTTATGTTTTGTTCCAACGCAGCCAGCGGGTTTGCCATACCTTGCACTCCAATTTCGCCAAAGGTTCCATCTTCGTTGTACGGAGCAATATTGGGAGCAAACGCATATGAATAGTAAATGTTAGGATTTTCCTTTTGGATAATACTGGGATTTAAGGACAAAGTCAATTGTAATTTATCGTCTCGATAATTTAACTTGGAACTTAACTTATATTGGTTGGAGTTATTGCCATTTTGCGGTTCGTTTATTTTAAGATAATTAACCCCAGCCCTGAACGTGAACAATTCGGAACCACCACTCACCGACATGGCGTATTTTTGATAAGAACCATTTCTGTTTAGTAAATCAAACCAATCCGTGTTAACGCCATTGTATGCAATTTCGTCTTGACCCGTATTTCTTAGATATTCATTTCGTAGGTCAGTATATTGTTCTCCGCTTAAGTATTTTATGCGGTTTACTGCTTCCTGATAACCTTGCTGTGTGGATGCATTAAATCGTAGCTTTCCTTTTCTACCTCCTTTCGTGGTAATAAGAATTACACCATTAGCACCATCCGCCCCATATATTCCCACAGCAGCTGCATCCTTAAGTACGTTAATGGACTCTATGTCCTCTGGTGCAATTTGAGCTAATGGATTTAAAAAATCTTCGGAAAAAACGCCACCCCCGTCAAAATATTGACTATCCATCCCGGTTTCTTCTGTCATGATCACCCCATCAATAATAATTAGCGGTTGCGACGAAGTACCCAAAGTAGTATTATTGGTTAAAGTTCCCTGCCCTCGAATATCAATTGACACCGGATCTAATGGCGACGACCCGGCTTCCATGATAACTCCTGCAATCTGCCCTTCCAGCATCTTGTCTACACTTTCAAATGCCTGATCCACCTGAATATCTTTTGCTTGTATGGTGGTTATGCTTCCTACCACATCTTCTTTTAGTTTTTTAGTTCCATATGATGACGTTACTACTACCTGCTCCAATTCGTTAACTTCTTCCTCCATTTTAAAATGAAAGCTACTTTGTTTGGTAAAAGGTACCTTGATGGTTTTCATACCAATAAACGAGACCAATATTTCTTCGCTATCCTCATCCTGTTCCCTGATCATAAGTTTGAAGTTACCATCAAAATCGGTAATGGTTCCCTTTTGTGATGGCAGCAGTATAATATTTACGCCGGGTAAAGGCGAGCCATCGCTGGCATCGGTTACCTTACCGGTAACTACCCGCCCTTGTGCAAATAGATTACTTGATAATAATAGAAGTGTGGATATCAGTATATAAAAAATCGACTTCATTGATTTGTTTTTGTTCGTTTCGTTCTCCTCTATTTCTTTATTCAATTCATATATATTTTTATATACTTCAATTATTTAGACCTATATAAAAATAAACATCAATTTATTTTGATGACAATGGAGGAGTATAATAAAGGATAGGTGGTGGCTAATTTAGTTATGAGGTATCAGTTTAATCAAGAATCTCACAAAACCTATAAATCTATAAATTAATCGTCATTGCGAGGTTAGCGTGGCCTTCTGTTCCATTTAATAGATTGCTTCGTTCCCTTCGCAATGACGTTAGTATCACAATTATTATTTTACTTGAATCTTATGTACTAATTTGATTCCGTTATCAACCAATTGCAACATATAAATACCAGCTTCAACATCCAAATCAATACTTTGTCCGGCAACAACACCCGCCTGAACCGTTCTACCTGAAATATCAAATACCACATACTCCGTATCTACAGACTCTAAACCGGCAATATTGATTGTTCCTTCTGTTGGATTAGGGTAGATAGATAAGCTTGAAGCATAAGCTGCGTCAGCAACATCTAAGGTTAATGGATCAAATTTATACAATTCGTTACCTTTAGCAGCTGCATATCCTTCAAAATAAAGCACGTCATTCATAACAACGATGTCATCAATTTTAGTAATCGTACTCTCTACTAATTCAATATTTGTTCCATCAGTACGGTATAAAAGATCATCAGTACTAGATGCATCAGCATCATCCGCAGCATAATACAAGTAATCACCAATTGCAGCAAAGTGAATTGGATTATGATCTACATCTGCATCTAAATCATCTTTTAACATACTAATATTTGTAACGGAACCTTCACCTGTTGGATCAAATACCCAAAGTTGGTCTTTTGAACCATCATCTCCCTCGAAATATAATTTACCATTCCAGGCGTATAAGTATTTTACACCTCCAATTGTCGAAGCAGAAGAAACAGCAACCGTTCCATCAGTAGTTCCATCAGTCTCCCAAAGGTAATTGTCAGCCTCGAAGTATAGCTTATCACCAACAACAGCAAAATAGCTGATACTCGAACTTCCTGTTCCTTCGTCTACATCCTTGATAGGCACAAAACCATTTGTAACATCGTAACTGTACAATTCGCTTCCTGTGGTAGCGTCAGCTGTTTTCATATAAAGGAATAATTTATCTTTAAATACAGTAAATATTCCTCCTCCAACTGTAACTGTGGCATCAATTAATGTTGAAGTTGATCCATCGTATGAATAAAGATTATTCGATGCAACATAGTAAATAAGATCGCCATACTGCAAAGGATTCAAAGCGGCATGGGTTACTCCTGTTGGAACGGTATTTTCTTCTGTACCATCCGTAGTATACATTACTGTTGCTGGATATGTATTTTCGTTTCTAGCAGAGAAATACAGATTATTATTCAATGCAAAAAAATCAAAAACTGATGATGTACCATCTCCAGGCAAAATATCTTTAACTAATTCTGTTGTCCCTGTAGGACTTCCATCTGACATCCAGAGTTCGATACCATAGTCATACTCTCCTTCGCCAGTATAAACACCATCTGCATTTACATCATAATATGCATCTGCTTTAAAAAATAGGTTGTCACCAAAAACATAGATTTCCTATGGACTACTACTGTTTGTTCCTTGACAAATATCCTTAACCAGTTCAATCTGTCCAAAACTTAAGGAAGCAACCATCAGTGCAACCAATGTCATGTAAAGGTTTTTCATTGTAAAAAAATTTAAAGATTAATATTATTGTTTACTAATTCCCCTTTGGGGAACAAAGCTAGATTTATAGTCAACTACCAACAATCACTAATAATAGGGAAAGGTTTGTTTGGGTAGCCAGCTATAAACCTGCTTATATTGTTTATCTATAGGTATATGGGTTATCCATTTCTTCCACAACTCCGTTGTCGTAGGTGATAGTGAGCTTTTCAGCTGTAATTAGATTTGCCACCTCTTGAGGGTCTGTTTTATCTTTAACAAAATACACGCGCAGTGTCGGTTCCGATTTGTAATAAGTTACCATACCCACAACGGCCGTATCTTTTTTCGCCACCGAGTTGATTACATATTGCATCATCTGCTCATTACGCGGATAAGTATCAAAGGTCATTTCAAAGGAAACTATCTGATCTTTCGGGTACGACTTATAATTATTGCAAGTCCGTTTATACGGCATAAACATACCTCGTTTCAAGTCTATTCCGGTAACATACTCTTTGGTTCTATTGGCTTCAGACACTTTGAAATTAATGCTCTGCTGGTATTCTTTTCCACCACTTTTTAGGGTAATGTATTTACGTTCAATACTTTTTCGTAACGAATCTGTATTAATATTGTAATCGGCATAGAATCTGATATTAACAGGTTCGCCAAACGATGATTCAAAGGACAGTATATTACCGTCGCTGCGTACAATCTGGTCGAGATAAAAAACATCCATCTGGTCGAAGAAATTATATACTTTGGCATCTACGATGGCATATTTTAGTGAATCGACACCATCCTTTACATGCACCCTAACCGGACTAAACAAGGCCTTTTTCACCTCTGCTCCGGTAGTTGCGGTAGTATCGTACCAAACTTTTACCGTATGTGAGTTTGTATAGGTAGCTGCTCCTGTTGTTCCTTTTACGGTTTTCATCTGCCCCACAAAGGACATGCTACTTCCGTAACATTTCACATTTTTGAGACCCGAGTACTCAACATACTCGCTTTTTGCCACTTCCTCTTCTGTCCCCCACTTAATATCTACGGTAGGCAGTTCCAGTTTGCTGCCCAGGTAAATACCGCCCAAGACAAACACCGCCAAGGCTAAAATAGGCATCCAACGGAAACTGTTTTTATTGTTTATTAATAAGGTATTGCTAACCGGACAGCTCCCCACACAATCTCCACAAAGGTTACAATCGGAATGATTCACCACTTCAAGTGAAGCCACATCAATGCCTTGCGGACACTTTTTAGAACACAGATTACAGTCGATACAAGAGTCTGTATTCCTGGTAATCTTCATCATTTGAATGCTTTTACTGCGTTCGGGCAAAATGGCTTCGAAGAAATAGCCTGCTATAAATAGGATGATCAGCAGATATATCCAGGAAACCTCAATTTTCAGCAGGTAAATCACCAAATAAATAACCACCAATGCGATAACCACATAAATATGCTTAAACAAGGTAGAGATAGCACCGAGTGGGCACACATACCTGCACCAGAACATAGGAATTATAATGGAACCTATTGCCAATATAGCTATAGCTGCAATGGCCAGCCATGGAATTACATCGTGTCCAAACCGCGAAACAATGGCAAAAAACGGATCGTAGGCCTTACAGAAAAGTTCGTTGGACGACAATGTATAATAGAAAGTAATACTTAATAAAGCGTATTTAAATATCCTTAGCACCTTATCCCAGGTATCATTGATGGTAAACTGAATTTTCAGCTTGCGCCCTAATTTCCCAAACCATTCAGAAACGGTTCCGAGTGGACAAATAAAGCTACAAAAAAGCTTACTAAACAGCAGCACACAAACCAACAAAGCAACACCTAATATCAGCTGCATGCCCGACATAGTGCAGGCTAGTGCTCCATTTTCTAAAAAGGTAAACAACGACTGAATCCCTCCCATAGGACAATACTTCTCAAAATCCACAAATAATTCAGGATTCATCAACACTTTGATCAACCAATAAATTGTAATCCCTAAAATACTCATCTGAATAAGAGAGCGAATACCATTTCTGGTAAAAAATTTCTTCATTGTAATCGTTTCGTTTGTTTAATAAATACAAAAGGCATCTTCGGTATATATTAAAATAAGTTTTTAGTATAGTTTAAGGCAGTATTGGTGGCAGGTTATTTTTCGATGATAAAATTGTGCAATAAATAAACTCGCATCGCCCCAAAAATGTCAACTGGTACCCGTTTGCGAGGTACCAAAAAATTTTGGCACTCTTTAATACTCTAATTATGTGCAGTTTAAATTTTTAATACTTTTAATTAATAACCTTTCTAAATTGAACTAATTATCTCGTTCCCCTGTAAAGAAACATGAAAAGAATATATTTTATAAGTTAATAATTATTACAAAGGGGCAAACCCAATTAAAAAAACCGTTAAAATTTCAACACCCTAACAAATGAAGGCGCTACTTTTATTATTCAACTCTTTTTAAAGCACACCCCCCATTATGAGACACCACCATATATTGTTTACAATTTTATATTGAATTCCTTTTCTAAGGCAGGAGAAAAACCAAACCTTATGATTGGTTAATTAACCTACCCCTGCTTTAGCATCGGGAAAAGTTATGTGATTACAGATGACTTTAACCTAAACCTAACCTATTCCTTTGTTTAACCCGCAATATGCATTAGAAATTCTATTACACATTGAAATTACTTTAAAACCAGACACTTCGCTGCATCACTTCAACTCACCAGAACGATGCCCCCGAAAGTAATCGGGACAAGTGATGCCTCGTTTCAGTAATGCCTTGTTTTATCGTACTTGCAATGCTCATGACGAACCCCCAGTACATAATCCGGGTTTAAGCTAAAGCCATAATTTTTAACTCGTTTATTCCGCGACTGAAATCAAGGGCTAGTTATTAAACTTTAAGAAAACGAATATAACAGGTATATGGAGCAGGCAGTCCGGTTCAAACGGGATTATCCACTAGTTGCAATGCACATGCCTAAGCATTCTTATTGGAACGATATTCGGAAGGGGTAACACTGGTATGCTGTTTAAATATTCTATTCAGACTGGTTTTTGAAGCAAAGCCACATTCTAAACCTAGCGAAAGGACTGTAAATTCGTTCAACTTAGGACTATCTAATTTTTCTTTCAGTGCTTCCACACGAAAAGCATTCATATAGTCACAATAATACTTATCTGTTTTTTGCTGAATGATATAAGATATTTCGTTTTGTGGAATACCAATGTTATCGGAGAGTTGACGGATGGTCATTTGCCCTTTCAAGTAAGGCTTCTCCCTTTTAAGATATGCCTCTATCAGGTTAAACTTCCGATCAAGATCCACCACATCAACTTTTACAGGCTCTTCCTCAGCCATTTCATTCGCCTGTTCATCTTTATTTTTTGAAACAGCATCCAGGTCAATGCCCTTCCCTTGATACGGGGAAACAAAAATATAGGCATAGCTATTGCCCATATATAAAAAAATCAGAATAAAAAAGGTAACCATAATATTGATGGCATTGATGGCGCTGCCCAGGAAATTAAATTCCAATCTGTCCAATACCTTATAGGAAGCAGAAAACGAATATATGATAAATATACCGACGGTAATATTATCAATCCAGTTTGATCGTATTTTTTCCAGCCGATCTTCGCCACGGTTATGATGAACCCGGTCATGAACCAGATGCCACCCTGCAAAAAGATAGGCGCCCAATATTCCAAACTTAAGGAAGGTAAGCAGATCGATATATCTATTGCCAGCATGTATACATCCAACACCGTAACAATCCATCACACCGAGTACCTCATTAAAATAGTACTTTAAACCAAACATCAATGCAAAAGGAAGCAAATGAAAAACATGAATTCCCTTCATCCTAAATTGCTTATCGGTAAAGCTTTGCACATAAAAATAATAGAAACCTCCATGCAACACATGAGAATCACATACCAACGAAAACAACAAGGAATAATCCCCTGCCATTCCAAGCGCATTGATAAAAAATGACAATTCCGTTATTGCTAAAAGAAAAATCCAACCCACAAATATCTTTTCCGATAAGGTCTTTTTAGCCTTTGAGATCAGAGAAAATGAAAAGAAAAGTATAAGCGTAAAACAAACTATATAAATATACGACATGAACTAGCACTTCGATCCTGTGCAAATATAGTTTTCTTGAATTAGATACACAGCATACCAAATGATAAAATATTTTAAATATAGTTTTAATTATCAGTTCGTTTACGTCTTTGCCTATCCATTCATTTTAATACAAGTGGCATACACAAAATAAACCATTGTATTTTACGTTTTTATTGCAAACTATTTTAAGCTATTTTTACAGCTTATTACCATTTAGCTACATGAGAAAATCAACATACCAGATAGTATATATTACAATAATCATGTCCGTTCTAGTCATAGGCTGTTCCGGAGGTAAAAAAATCACTCAGGCTCAAAAAGCTTTTGAGATTGGAGAATATACGAAAGCTGCAGAATTGTACAAACGCGCCTATTCCGGTGAAAAAAACAAATACAATAAGGGAGAATACTCCTACTTTATGGGCGAATGCTACCGCATAACAAACAAACCCACCAAAGCGGCCTCTGCCTATTCCAAAGCTGTCAGGTATCAATATCCGGTTAGGGAAGCCCAGCTTTATATGGCCGAGTGTTATCGCAAGGCAGGAAAACTGGAAAAAGCTATTCCCGAATATGAGGCATACCTTGAAAAGGTACCTGCAGATATTCGGGCGCAAAAAGGACTGGCTTCGTGCATGATGATGCAAAAAGAACCCAAAGACAACCGCTATATCGTTGAAAAAATTAAAGACCTAAATAGTAAATTCAGTGATTTTTCACCGGCATATGCGGGTAAATCCTATGATTATGTAATATTTTCCTCCATGCGTACAGAAGCTAAAAAAAGAAAAAAAAACAGGATTACAGGCCAGGGAACATCATCTATTTACTACTCAAAAATTAACAGCAAAGGTGAATGGACCGATCCGGAAGCCTTTGAAGAACCGATCAACAACCCCGCCTATGACGACGGTGCCCCCAATGTTAGTCCGGATGGGAAAACATTATACTATACTCGCTGCCGGTTTGACAATGAGCAACCCATAGGTGCCGAGATAGTCTATTGTACCCGCAGTGGCGGAAAATGGGCAGAACCAGAGGTCATTGTAATCGGCGAAGACAGTATGGTGGTTGCCCATCCGGCGATAGATCCGGCAGGTGAAACATTATATTTTGCGAGCGACAGGGAAGGTGGCTATGGAGGCAAGGATATTTGGAGAACACACAAGACAAAGGACGGTGCATGGGGAGAACCTGAGAATCTGGGTTCGGCCATTAACACCAAAGGAGACGAGATGTTCCCTTATGTTAGGGAAGATGGAATTTTATATTTTAGCTCCGACACACACATAGGTTTTGGCGGCCAGGACATTTTCAAAGCTGTTCCTGATGAAGAAAAAGAATGGATCGTAAGCAATATGGGAAGTCCGGTAAATAGTAACTCCGACGATTTCGGAATTGTTTTTAAGGGTAAACTAGAAGAAGGTATTTTTTCTTCATCACGAGGTAGTTCAAAAGGAATTGATAACCTGTATAGCTTTGTTTTACCCAAACTGCATTTTACGCTTAACGGAACCATAACCAATGTCAATCAGGAAATTGTTGCAGGGGCCTATTTAAGACTGATTGGTAGTGATGGTACTACGATGAAAATCAATACACCTTCGGATGGCACCTTTAAGGTCAAGCTAAAACCAGACACTGACTATGTATTTTTAGTGGCTGCAGAAGGATACCTGAATCAAAAAGTTAAATTCTCTACGGCTGGAGAGATGGACGACAAAGACTTTGCTTTTGATGTCACCCTGGAAAAGCCCATTATTAAAGTGACGGAATAAAGGTTAAGATCGTGCATAATGTTGAAAGCCTGGAATTACCTTTTTAACCAAAACCTCGATTACTTTGCTGGGCTTAGCTACATTGTTATAATATTTTCTTGCTCTATTCTTTAAATCATTTCTATACGCTGCATCTTCAATTAACAGTTTTACATCCGATTCTATATTATCAACAGTACTGACTTCATGAATAGGCAAGGCAGCATCATTGTCAAGTGGAATATAATTGGACAATTTTGTGGTAACAATGGCTTTCCCCATTGCAAAATATTCCGCTAATTTCCAGCCGTGACAATCATGAACAGCAGGCGTATTAAAAACTAAAATTGATTTTTTGGTATTACGAACGTATGTTTGCACATCCACTTTTGATGTAAACGAAACATCCTTATATGCCTCATATTCCGGATGGTTACTATTTGCAAACAATCCTCCTTCAAATTCAACATCTAATTTTTTACAAACCCTAATAAACTCCCTTCGCAAAGGGTTTGTGGTTTTTATGCAGTTCACATGTGGCCACAATCTCCCAATCATAAATATATATGGTTTCTTATTTAAGATGTCACTATCATTGTTTTCGTAGGCCTTTATGGCAGGCCTTTCATATTGATCCATATAGTCTTCCCAATGCCGGCTAAACTTAATATGCGGGTCTCTTTTACTGATAAAATAGTTTTTCAAACAATGAATTAAACTATCCTTCTTGTTCCAGATTTTAATCCCAAACCCAGGTGGAATTGGCACTAATTTATCCTTTTCAAAAACGGATTCTTTTGATACATTTATTTTGGCATAAGCGTCGCACCAATGGTAAGCGTACTCATCTATTAAAGTTTTATCCCAAAAGTCTACAATAAACTTATATTCTGTTCCACCCCATGCAATTACAAAAGCCATGAAATGATCAAACAACTCGTTATCTTTCCTTTTTTTCAATCCTATAAATGGTTTACTCGAGAATGTAACATGCTTTTTTCCAAAACAATCGTATAGACCTTTAATGTAATATGAAGAATAAAGAATTTTTGAACTGGGATCAATATAGACTTTGTATTGTTGAATCATAATTGGAATATTTGGTTATAAAATTATTGCTTATTTACCTTTAACAAAGTCATTGCCAGTCGAATGACATGATGAGGGATTTGTTTTTGGGTTGCTTCATAAACCTCTTGTAAGCTAGCATTGGGAAGATGCTTTAAGGTTTTCTCAACTTCTACCAATTCGTAAGGCATTACGTATTGCGCAATATCAACCGGTTCTCCTTTTTCGTATAAGATGGCTAAATGAGAATATACAGTGATAACATTATTCCCCGTTTGAGCAGCAATCATTTCAGGGGAAAGGCCTTGCTGATATAATTCAAATGATTTGAGATATGCTGGTTTTGGTTTATTGCCTGTATCATTTAAATAACCTTTAATTTCATCTACGAATACCTGCCCATACCTGTCCCATTTGGTATTTCCAACTCCCGAAATTTCTTTCATTTCCCACTCATTGGTTGGCCTGTTTTCCACCATCTCAGCCAAAGTAGCATCTGAAAATAAAATATACGGAGGAACACCCTGCTCCACAGCCATCTTTCGTCTTAACTGTCGCAACCGTTCAAATAATCCTTTTTCCTGATTAAATGATTTTGATGGAGCAACTCGCTTAACTGTCTCCGCAGGTTTTGCCCTTTTAATTTTCTCATCCAACTTATGCAACATGATGCTTGCTCCCTCAAAAAGTACCTGCTTACTCAAGGGAGTCAGTGTAAGAATACTACCCAATTGGTATTCTACTTTTATATATCCTAGACTTATCAACTGATTAACAACCCGATTCCAATCATCCTCTGAAGTATCAGCTCCGGCACCAAAGGTTTTAATAGCATCGAATTTTCCGGCAACAATATCTGGTGTTCTGTTTCCCGTCATAACCTGAGCCAACAATTCTTTGGGAATTTTTCCCTGTAGACGGGCCACTGCCGACAAAGCCTTTTGGGCCAATATAGTACCATTAAACAAGATGGGATTACCCTTACAATTATCACATTCCCCGCAGTTTTCTGTGGTCCATTCTCCAAAATAATTGAGTAATAGCTTTCTTCTGCAATGGTTGGATTCCGCAAAATGCATCATCCTATCCAATCGGGCATTTAATACTACTTTACGTTCCGATTCATCATTGAAGCCTGAAAGAATTTTATAATCCTGTATGCCATAAAACAGCAAAGCATGAGCTGGCATACCATCACGCCCACTTCGACCAATTTCCTGGTAATAACCTTCAATATTCTTGGGCAGATTATGATGAATCACCCAACGCACATTCGATTTATCAATACCCATTCCAAAGGCTATGGTTGCACAAACCACCTTGATCCTGTCATTAATAAAATCATTTTGTACTCTGTTTCTGACCGAAGCCTCCATCCCGGCATGGTAAAAACCTGAAGCTATGCCATTTTTCCGCAAAAACCGGGACAAATCCTCAGTATTTTTCTTACTCAAACAATACACTATGCCTGATTCATCTTCTCGACCTTGAACAAAATCTAAAATCACTTCCTTACGTTTATAGGCAGGTCGCGCTTCAATAAAAATATTAGGCCTACTAAACGAATCTTTGAATACCTTCGGTTTATTAAGCTTTAGCTGTATTGCTATGTCACTCTGTGTCAACGGATCAGCTGTGGCTGTCAGGGCCATTATCGGCACATCCTTAAATTGCTTTTTTAAATATCCCAGCTTTTTATAATCCGGTCTAAAATCGTGTCCCCACGACGAAATACAATGCGCTTCATCAATCGCTATCAGATTGATATCTATTTGCAGCATCGTATAATAAAAACGCTCCGAATTCATTTTTTCCGGAGAAACATAGAGCAGTTTAATTTTTCCTTCCTGCAGCTTATTAATGATTCCTGATTGCTCCTCCTCCGACAATGAACTATTTAAGAATTCTGCACCAACCCCATTCACTTTTAAGGCTTCAACCTGGTCTTTCATTAACGCGATAAGTGGAGACACAACTATGGTTACACCGGGTAATGTAAGCGCCGGTATTTGAAAACATATTGACTTACCTCCACCGGTGGGCATCAAAACCAAACAGTCCTTTTTATTTAGAGCCGCCTCAATTACCTTTTGCTGCATGGGCCGAAAACTACCGTAACCAAAAACACTTTTAAGTATTTCTTTTGCTTGTTCTATTGCCATTGCACAAAAGTATTCAATTTTAATAACCTTTTTTCAAAAAAGTTGTAACCGATAATTTAAAGTGGTAGTCTAAAATAATAGAAACAAAAAAGCAACTCAATATTACATATATCATGGAAGGAATATTAGTACCCATCGTGTTATTCATTTGTATTTTTACAATGATAATAATGACTTCTTATTACAAGAACAGAAGAATAGAGAGAACCTCGCTTATTGCGGCAGGAAAAGAAGCATCGATATTTAATGAGGGAGATAAAAAACCTTTGATAAGTCAAGCTTTAAAATTTGGAATATTATTTATAGGTGTTGGACTGGGATTATTGGTTGGAGACTATCTGGCCCACAACACCAATATGGAAGAAGCGGTAGCTTATCTGTCTCCGGTATTTATCCTGGGCGGAATTAGCTTATTGGCCTATTACTTATTGCAAAATAAGCTTGACGAGAAAAACAAAAAGGAAAAGAAGATATTGTAAACCCGAAAAACGTCCTTTTACAATAACAATTTCGGGGTAATAATACCATTTAAGATGGTGAAAACTAAGGATAGCATCTTTATATATAGTGCACTTATAAAGATGCCATCCTTAGTTTTTTTTTAATTTTTGAATCGGAACAATTTCAACATCTTATCGAAGATGGCCGTGTTTTCGTAGATACCCATAAATTCCTGTGCCCCCGGACCAAACGCAAAAACCGGAACCATTACCCCGGTATGACCTCCAGTAGCAAAACCTGCCTTAACAAAACCTTTTGCAATATCGCTGTCCAACAAAGCAATGCCCCCGGTTTCGTGATCAGCGGTTACAATCACCAGTGTCTCCCTGTCCTTCACCGCAAATTCAAGGACATCGCCAATCATCTTGTCAAAATCCAACATTTCCCCAACCACATACGAAGTGTTGTTCTGATGTCCACCCCAATCAATCTGAGAGCCTTCCACCATCAAAAAGAAACCATCTTTATCCTGCGACAAAATCTCCAATGATTTATCCGTTGCCTCCTGCAGCATTGCCCCTCTTTGCGAGAACTTTTCGTTGTGTTCCGGTGCGGTAAGTACCGCTAATTTGCCGGACTTTGTTGATTTGGCATCCTTCAAATTATTAAATACCTTGTACCCATTGCCTTTCAATTCATTAGTTAAATCCCTACCATCTTTACG
Organism: Saccharicrinis sp. GN24d3; assembly: GCF_052400645.1. Taxonomy (NCBI): domain Bacteria; kingdom Pseudomonadati; phylum Bacteroidota; class Bacteroidia; order Marinilabiliales; family Marinilabiliaceae; genus Saccharicrinis; species Saccharicrinis sp. GN24d3. Next base: position 40,179 of record NZ_JBQTGI010000008.1, on the reverse strand, counting down.
CTCTTTAAAAAATGTTTCGCCACCTCCAATAAACACATCAATATCGGTTTTAAGGAAATCTGCAGCAATCTCTTCGTACATATTCCGTTGCGGCTGATGGGCAATAAAAGATGCCGGTGTAGCATGTGTGATCGCTGAAGTGGAAACCAACCCTGTTGCTTTATCATTCTTTTCCGCAATTTCCAAAATAGTTTCCAATGGATTTTTATCTGGGTCAACACCAATGGCACCATTATATGTTTTTTTCCCGCATGACAAAGCCGTACCACCTGCGGCAGAATCGGTAATATAATGGGATGAGCTTTGTGTTTTTGCAAAACCTATGGCTTTCATATTTTGCAAATGAAGCTTACCCTTGTTGGCGGTAATACCGGAAAAAACCTGCGATACCCCCATCCCATCTCCTATTAACAGGATGATATTTCTGGGGTGTTTTTTAAACTTCAATTGGTCCTCCGAATAAATCTTAACCTCATAAAAGCCCTCATTCTGATACGTATATTTTGAATCCTTCTCCTTATAATTCTCTTGCGCATATACGTTAGCCAAAGGCAATAAGCATATCAATGCGAGAACTCTAAATGCTATATTTTTCATTACTTTTGATAAGTTATTTGTTTGTTTTTATATAATATTATTAATCCCTGGCAAGTTAATAAAACTTTTCCTCATCAATAACCCACCAGATTACACTTGGTTCATCTGATTAATGACTCTTCACCTAAATTTGAATTAAACGTTAAATTATGGAAAAGCCATTCAAACCTTTTTTCAAAACAATTAGGAATACCCGATGACTAAATAACATTGTTTAACCAATGTTAACAGAAAACATCGAATTATATCGCACATTATTCCACATATTTGCAACAGGGATTTTTCATAAAACTTGGATTTAGTTAGCTGAATTAAGGGTAAAGGACAGATTTTTCAATCTGTCCTTTTTTTATACCCTATTTCATAGGGGTCTCATCCACAGAAAACCACCTTTTAAAAGTATTCGACAATATTATAGCATATCCTATTACGCTTCCCCACAAAGCTCCCAAAAAAACATCAACGGGACTATGAACACCGAGAATGACCCTCGAACTCGCTATAGTTACAGCCCAAAAAAACAATAATATAATCCACCACTTATATTTGGTGGTCAAACGAATTATAAGCAAATATCCTAACAAAGTTGCTAACAGAAAAGCGGATACCGAATGACCTGAAGGAAAAGAATAACCAGCCTCTTTAATCCATACTTTTAGGGTATTGTTATTTACTTTTTTCCCGTCAATTTCAATCTCCGTTATATTATTTTCCGATAAGTACCTGTTTAAATATTCCCTTCTTCTACTTTTATTTTCTTGTGCATAGAAAAATTCAGCATTTAGTCCTATTTCTTTTTCAAGCAATAAAATGCTTGGTCGATATATTTTCAGCTGTTCTTTTAATAAAAACTCATTCACCAATGCAGTCCCTCCTACAACAAACGATAAAAGCAGAAACCATCGAACAACTTTTAATAATTTGTTATTTAACTCTTTATTCCAAACAAGTACAATAGAGAACATAAGCAGCAAAAGTGAAATCCCAATAGTTCCGCCTGTATTGGTTATAAATATCCAAAAAAAGACCCAACTATTCTGAAAAACGGCAATATCCTCTATTGGCAATATAAATGTTGTTGCAACCAGAATTAGGGAACATGTTGAACATGCAAATACCCACCTTAGGGTTTTTCTATTATTAAAACGCATCAGTTTTGTACTTTTGACCACAAAAGTAATGGAATCGGCCAATTAATTATCAATTACTATTGACAGTTACGTTTTTTATGCCGTAATTGAATTATAACTTCCTTGTACGATCAAACAGGAACAATTACATATCATTTAAATCAATTACAAAAAAACAGAAACGACAGACTTGCAGCATTTATATTTAATTAAAAGTAAGTATCAAGAGTGCTATAATTCTATGAACTAGAATTTTGATAATAAATAATCTTTATCCAAGGCAAGTTACCCGGACATAGCCTGTCCCGCTATGTTGGAAGCCTAAGCTACAACAAAAAAAGCGTAAAGCAGGAGCAAGGAAAATAGGGTGAAAATTAATTTGGGAAATAATCAAGCTTCACACTAGTTTCATAAATAGCGTTAAATATATTATATTGTACGCGGTACATTAAACCTATACAATAATTTTTTGCAATGGCAGAACTAAAAGAAAAAATTGAGCTTGAATTTATTATTAGAACTTCACCTTCCATCTTGTTCAACCGATTGTCGACACCAAGTGGCCTTTCGGAATGGTTTGCGGATGACGTAAATGTAAAAGGAGAAAAATATACTTTTATCTGGGATCAATCTGAACAAGAAGCCAAATTAATTTCTAAGAAGGATAACAAGTACATTAGGTTTCACTGGTTGGATGACGAAGAGGAAGACACCTATTTTGAATTCAGCATCAATGTGGATGAATTGACCGGGGAAACGGCTCTTGTGGTAACCGATTTCATCGAGAATGACGAAAAGGAAGATTCTGTTGAGTTATGGAACCAACAGATAGACCAGCTTAAACATGGCTTAGGCTCTGTTTAATTTTTTGGCGTACATTAAAATATTAAATTAACTTTGCATTCTTGGAATTTGCCGGTTCCAAGGATGCATTTTTTTTGGCATTATTCATGCATACCGACAGCAAAAAAAGTAATACAGAAACATGAAGCGACTGCATATATTCATCTTAAAAAGCTATTTGAGCCCACTCGTCATGACCTTTTTTATTTCGCTTTTTATATTGGTGATGCAATTTTTGTGGCGATATGTTGATGATTTGGTAGGCAAAGGATTAGAACTTAACGTGCTTGCAGAACTCATATTCTATGCTTCTCTTCAGGTGGTACCAATGGCCCTGCCGCTTGCCATACTTTTAGCTTCGTTAATGTCGTTTGGGAATTTAGGCGAAAACTATGAGCTAACGGCACTTAAATCGGCAGGCATTTCGTTGCCACGTATAATGGCACCATTAGTCATCTTGACCGTTATTGTATGCTTAGGTGCTTTCAAATTCTCTAACAACGTGTTACCCGTAGCCAACCTAAAGCTATATAGCCTTTTATGGTCGGTCCGGCAAGCTAGCCCGGAGTTTGACATTAAAGAAAAAGTATTTTACAACGGACTTACGGATTTCAGCATTAAAATAGAAAAGAAGTCGAAGACGGATGAGATGCTATACGACATTATGATTTACGACCATAGAAACAAGCTTGCCAAAAACAGCAATGTGACTATTGCAGATTCTGGAATGTTGGAGTTTTCAAGCGATAAGAAATCGTTAAAACTGACACTTTGGGACGGCGTAACGTATGATGAAAAGGCAGACCGCCAAAAAAGAAGCATCCGAAAAAAGGACCGGCAACAGTTCAGAGTGGACTATTTTAAAAAGCAAGTAGCTCTTATTCCCATGCAAGGAATGGACTTTAACCGATATGACGAAGGTCTTTTCAAGAATCATAACAGGATGAAAAACCTTAAACAATTGGCCAACGACTCCGATACGCTGCAACAAGAAAGGGATAGTATTATTGAAAAGTTAAAACCTCGCGTACAAAGTAATTACTTTAGCCAAAACAAATCGATGAACCGGAAAGCAAGGCAAGCCATTGAAGAAAAAGCTAAAATGGATTCAACGTTGATGGAAACATTTAGGGAAAGAAAAATAGACGAGTTTGCGATTGCGAATATAGACAGTGTATTTGAGAGCTTTGACGCACAGAAGAAGGTGATGACACTTGAAAATGCGCTAAGGCGGGCCCGCGACACCAAAGGACAAATAGACGAGCAATTGATCAATATTGATAAAGTAGACTACCACCTGGTTCGTCACAAAATAGAGTGGCACCGAAAGTTTACCCTGTCGTTTGCCTGCTTTATTTTCTTTTTTATCGGTGCCCCGTTGGGTGCTATCATTCGCAAAGGCGGACTCGGAATGCCGGTAGTGATCTCCGTGGTGTTTTTTATTATTTATTACATCATCGACACTTTCGGTTTAAAAGTAAGCAAAGAAGAAGTATGGCCGCCACATATGGGAATGTGGTTATCATCGGTTGTTTTGTTTCCTATTGGTGTTTTCCTAACCTACAAAGCAGCCTCGGATTCAGCTATTTTAAACGCAGATGCTTACACTATCTTTTTCCAAAAGTTGTTTTCACGTTTCAAAAAGAAGAAGGCCGGAATCAACTAAGACGCGCCCTTCAACAATCCCGGATAATAATTTGGGTAAAAGGGAGTGAGTTATTTCATTGTTGAGCGTAAAATATTTAATTACCTTTGCGAGCCTAAAAAACACTATACTATAAAATATTATTGTTGCCATGAGCGATAAAACATATCAATTAAACACGATTGAAGAGGCCATTGATGCCATCAAAAAAGGAGAGCTTATCATTGTTATCGACGATGAAGACAGAGAGAATGAGGGAGATTTTATTGCCGCCGGCGAGTTGATGACACCTGAAAAGGTAAACTTTATGGCAACACATGGCCGGGGTTTGATTTGTACCCCAATTACGGAAAAACGTTGCCAAGAACTGGATTTGGAGTTGATGGTAGGCAAAAATACCGCACTTCATGCTACTCCTTTCACTGTTTCGGTTGATCTTAACGGACATGGGTGTACAACGGGCATCTCCGCATCGGATAGAGCCAAAACCATTTTAGCCCTGTGCGACAAAAAAACTCAGCCTGAAGACCTGGGTAGACCCGGACACATATTCCCTTTAAAAGCCAAAGAAAGAGGAGTTCTGCGAAGAGCTGGACATACCGAAGCGGCAGTGGATCTTGCCAGGTTGGCAGGCCTTTCGCCTGTTGCCGTTTTGGTGGAGATAATGAACGAGGACGGCACCATGGCCCGACTTCCCGAACTTGTGGAGATAGCCAAAAAATTTAATCTGAAACTGATTACCATTAAGGATCTGATTGCCTATAGACTTAAAAAAGAAAGTTTGGTCATAAAAGGTGTTCAGGTAAATATGCCCACTGAATACGGCGACTTCCAATTTATACCCTTTAAACAAAAATCCAACGGACTGGAACATATGGCCTTGATAAAAGGAGAATGGGAAGCTGACGAACCAATTTTAGTTCGAGTACACTCCTCGTGTGCTACAGGAGATATTTTCCATTCGAAACGATGTGAATGCGGTGAGCAGTTGCACAAAGCTATGGAAGCCATTGAGAGCGAAGGGAAAGGTGTTATCGTATATATGAACCAGGAAGGACGAGGAATAGGCTTAATGAACAAGATAAAAGCCTACAAACTTCAGGAAGAAGGCATGGATACCGTTGATGCAAATGTTGAACTGGGATTTGAAGCCGACGAAAGAGACTATGGTGTTGGCGCACAAATATTAAGGGAACTGGGCGTGTGCAAAATGAGATTGATGAGCAACAACCCGATTAAGCGTATTGGACTGCAAGGTTACGGGCTTGAAGTAGTTGAAAACATACCCATTGAAGTAAAACCCAATCCTTATAACGAGTTTTATATGAAAACCAAAAAGGAAAAAATGGGACATAACCTGGAATTTTTCAAGTACGAAAAAAAAATATAGTTACAACCGCTAAGGCGATTTAAACGAATTAAAAAAAGACAAGCTTCTCCAATCGAGAACCTTGTCTTTTTTTATGAGATATAAATCAGAAAGTTTTACAAAACAAAATACGTACCTCTAATATAATCCGGGTTTAAAGGATAAACACACTTCCTCCAATATTATCTTGGCGAGCTCCGGTAACTGACGACAAACAGTTTACTTGTTCTTCCATTCTCAAAACACCCAGGAATGCAAAAATCAGAGCTTCCTTAAAATCAACGACTTGTTTGTCTGGAATTACTAGCTCGGTTTCCGCAAAACCGGAAATTAGTTTCATCAGATACGTATTGAACGTGCCACCTCCGGTAAAAAGGGCGCTTCCAATCTTATTTTTGTTTAGGACATGGGCTATCTGTTGCGCAAAATGAAAGTAGCATGTCGCCAATTTATCCTTTACATTAATGTGTTCATACTTATTTAAAACAGGGTTAAAAACCTCCTCCACCCATTCCCTGGCTAATGACTTTGGCTCTGAAACCTGATAATAGTTGAGCTTGTTTAATTCATCCAACATACTTTCTTTCATTTTCCCTTGGGCTCCAAGCTCTCCTCCTTTGTCATATGCATGTCCGAACCCATTATTTACCAAATCGTTGAGCACAATATTAACCGGACAAATATCAAACGCAATACGGTTGTCCTTATCTTCGTACGATATGTTAGCGAAACCACCAAGATTAACACAAGCCCCGTAATGTCCAAACAAAAGTCTATCGCCCATGGGAACCAAAGGAGCACCTTGTCCCCCAAACGCGATATCCAGGGTTCTAAAATCGGAAACAACATTTAAACCGCTCCCTGCCGCAATCTGAGCTCCACAACCAATCTGGAATGTAACATTTTTCCCGGGTTCGTGAAAAACCGTATGCCCATGCGATGCCACAAAATCGATCCCTATCTCATCGGAAACAAATTTGGCCACTTCTTGCCCCATATATTGGCCATACCGTCGGTGCAGTTCAACAAAGTCGTATGCGCTTAAACGCTGCGCACGGGACAAATCCTCTTTCATCTTTCCGGAATATTCAACCGTTTTCCCCTTTAGAATCTTAAAATCCCATACATTCCGGGAACGCACAAATTCACTTAAAACCAAATCCAAACCATCAAGCGAAGTTCCACTCATTAATCCAACTGCCTTATATGTGTTTTTATTGTCCATAAACTATAAAACGATTTACGAATTCAAATAGATGACTTTAATCTTGCTTCATCTATAAAATAATGTTTAAATTAGGATATCTTATTAAACTATTCAAATATACTATTATGCTAGATTTATCTACCTCTTATATGGGACTTAAACTCAAAAGCCCTATAATAGCCGCTGCTTCGGGATTAACCAATTCGTTACATGACATTATCGAACTAGAAAAGCATGGTGCCGGAGCCGTAGTGTTGAAATCATTGTTTGAAGAGGAGATTGTTACTGAAATGGAGCATGAGTTAAACAAGATGCACTCAGAAAATTATTTGTATCCCGAAACCATGGAGTTTTATGAGTCGTATGATGTGGAAGATACGTTAACCCAATATTTAAAGCTTATTACGGATTGCAAGCAAAACACACAAATACCGGTTATTGCCAGTATCAATTGCCTCACTGCTCACAATTGGCCTTACTTCGCTAAGTCTCTTGAAGATGCCGGTGCCGATGGACTGGAACTTAACATATCCATCTTACCTTCGGATCCTGAATCGACAAGTGCTGAAAACGAAAAAGTATATTTCGAGATCATTAATGCGGTTAAAAAGGAAGTCTCTATACCTATCTCCATTAAAATAAGTAATTACTTCTCTAATCTGGCAGCGATGCTCACTCGATTTTCCAACGCAGGTGTGGATGGTATCGTCCTTTTCAACAGGTTTTATTCTCCCGATATTGATATTGACTCCTTTGACATTGTCCCGGCCAATAAATTCAGCTCTCCAACGGATTATATTATGCCGCTGAGATGGATTGCCATTATGAGCGATCGTGTAGAGTGCGATTTATCCGCATCAACGGGCATTCACGATGGCAATACCTTAATAAAAATGCTCCTGGCCGGAGCTTCAACCGTTCAGGTTGCTTCTACACTCTACAAAAACGGTTTTGCGCATATCCAGTTAATGCTAAACGACTTAAAAACCTGGATGATGAAAAAGGATTTTAGCACAATTGAACAAATAAAAGGAATGCTTAGTCAGTCAAAAGCAATAAACCCAGCCGGATACCTTAGAATTCAGTTCATGAAACATTTTTCGGAGAAATAATCGTTGGCAATGAGCCAATGGATCGTGGCTTTTATCTATTTTTCTATCTTTGCAAAAAACAGAGAATGGATTATATCGATGACTACTATCCGCAAAAGCCTTTAAAGGAAGGTGTGGATTTTATGATGGACCCACGCGGTTTTAGGATAATGACAAAAAAATATCTGTCAGAACGGGGTTATTGCTGCGGTAACGGATGCAAGTACTGTCCTTATCACCCCAAACATCAAAAAGGAAATACTTCGTTGGAGTAAATGTAGATAGGTATAAAGTCGGAACGATGAATGCATAAAAGATGAATGCCTCTGGTATTCAACAAGGAACAACTAATACAGCAAACTACTAACAGCCAATCATCAATAGCTAAAAACCAAATCAGAACATGTCAATAAATAAAGAAGATTTACGTATCGTTTTTATGGGCACCCCCGAATTTGCGGTTGAAAGCCTGAGGATTCTTGTGGAGAACCAATATAATGTGGTAGGTGTCATCACGGTACCTGATAAACCGGCAGGAAGAGGGCAGAAGATCAAAACTTCACCGGTCAAGGACTATGCGATGCAGCATAACATACCCGTATTACAGCCAGAAAAACTGAGAGCGGAATCCTTCCTGGAGGAGCTGCGGGCTTTAAAAGCCGATTTACAAGTAATTGTGGCCTTTAGGATGCTGCCGGAAGTAGTATGGAATATGCCACGTTTGGGCACATTCAATCTTCACGGGTCGTTATTACCACAGTACCGTGGTGCCGCCCCTATCAACTGGGCGGTAATGAATGGCGACAAGGAAACAGGTGTAACTACCTTCTTCCTTCAGCACGAAATTGATACCGGCAATATCATCGACCAAAAAAAGATGCCCATAACTGACGAAGACACAGCAGGATCGGTTCACGATAAGATGATGGTACTGGGGGCTGAGCTGGTATTGGAAACGGTTGACAAAATTCGTAAAGGCACCGTTGAAACTAAAACACAGGATGACCTGATTGGCAAGAACACAGTGTTAAATCCGGCACCCAAAATATTTAAAGAGGACTGTAAAATTGATTGGTCACAACCTTTGGAGCAAGTACACAACAAAATAAGAGGACTCAGCCCCTACCCTGCCGCCTGGACGGAAATTATAAACACAAATGGCAAAAAACTCGGCCTTAAGATATTTGAAACTGAAATTAAGGAAGACAACCTGAAACCAATTGGCACCATCATTACCGATGGAAAATCCACCATCGAGATTTCGGGCAATGGAGGAACCTTAAAAATACATATACTTCAATTAGCCGGCAAAAAGCGCATGACAGCTAAAGAGTTTTTAAACGGATTTAAAGAATTGGATCATTGCCAGATTGCTTTCTGACAACTCAAGATATTATTGTGCTTATGCCCGAACAACTCCTTAATTCGTAATTTCTTAGGCTATTATACTATGATTTATTTTAAATTGCTCGTCATCATTTTTAATGCATTCATAAAAAGAATCTTGATTAGAGGCTAATAAAAATTGACAAAATGGTTTATAGGATGTTATCTTATTAGAAGATATCGATTAATTACAAAAACCAATTTGTTATGAGAAAGCTTTTTACACTAGTTACACTTTTTGTTTTCGCTACATGCGCTTACGCGCAGGAAGGTTATTTGGGTGAAATAAAAATGTTCGCCGGTAATTTTGCACCCAGGAACTGGGCCTTGTGCGATGGACAACTTTTACTTATTAATCAAAACCAGTCTTTGTTCTCCATTTTAGGAACCACGTATGGAGGCGATGGAAGAACCACTTTTGCCTTACCCGATTTAAGAGGTCGCCTGGCAGTGCATGAAGGGAATGGCCCCGGACTATCCCCCAGGACACTAGGACAAAAAGGAGGAACAGAAACCGAGACACTGACGGTGAACCAAATGCCAAACCATACGCATGCCCTTGCCGTAACTAACCCGGTTTACAACATGGAAGCCGATTCCGATGATCCTACCGGGAAATATCCGGCTATGTCGGGTGAGAACATGTATTCTACACATCATAATGCAGAAGCGGCCGGCCCTGTTGTTCAGATCGGAAATACCGGTGGCAATCAAGCCATCAACAATATGCAACCCTATACCTGTATTAATTACATCATATGTTTATATGGCTTATTTCCCCCACGAAACTAGGAGATTCTCCATTGTACTTAAAAACATTTTTCAATTAAAAGCTTAAGAACATGAAAAAACATATACTTATTGTATGCTTATTAATTACTTCGACTGGTATTATGGCACAGGAACCTTTTATTGGAGAGGTAAGGATGTTTGCCGGAAATTACGAACCAAGAGGCTGGGCCTTTTGTGATGGTCAGTTGTTATCAATAGCCAATAATAGCGCACTGTTCTCTATCTTAGGAACCACCTACGGAGGAGATGGAAGAACTACCTTTGCTTTGCCCGACCTGCGCAGCAGAGTGCCAATGCACCCTGGTCAGGGTCCGGGATTAAGCCGGAGAGTATTGGGAGAAAAGAGCGGCACAGAAAACAACACCCTTAACATAACGCAGCTCCCGTCCCATTCTCATAGTGTATCCATTGTTAATCACGTATATGATGATGAAGCCAATTCGGATGACCCGACAGGTACATATCCGGCGGTTTCGGGAGAGAATATGTACTCTACCAATCAAAATGCCAATGGGGGCGCTCCAAACGTATCAATTGGGAATACGGGCGCAAACCAGGCTGTGAATAATGTGCAGCCCTATATTACGGTGAATTATATCATCGCATTAACTGGTATTTACCCTTCCCGAAACTAAAATGGTAAGCTATGAAAAAAATATTTTTTATAATGGTGACCTTTCTAATCACAATGGTTAGCCATACTCAAACAATCCTGGAAGAAGGAGATATCGCGTTTATCGCGATAAACAGCGATGGTAGCACGGATGATTTTTCTTTTGTTCTGCTCAATAATGTAGTTACAGATACCAAAATAAACTTTACAGACAACGGCTGGACAGCCACCGGAGAATTTAACAGTGAATATCCCGAAAGTCATTTTACCTGGACTGCCTCATCGGAAGTATTGGCAGGGGAAGTAATCCGGGTTAAAACCTACAATGGGGTTCAGTTACCTGAAGCCTCCAATGGTGTAATTACCGGTGATAAAATGACCTTGTCGGTAGCGGGAGACCAGATACTGGCTTATCAGGGTGAGAAATCCAATCCCAGATTTATTGCAGGGATAAATTATAATCAGAACTGGATAGATAAACCCCAGGATTCATTTGACGAACATTCTTACTCTAATTCTACTTCCGATTTACCTCCTAACCTGACCATAGGTGTAGATGCTGTTCATGTTTATCATGGTTTTTCTTTTGTGGAAAATGACAACGCCATGTACACTTGTGCAAAAACAATGGGAACCAAAGAGGAGTTACTGGTAGTGATTAATAACGTTGAAAATTGGGACACCGACAATTCGACTCCTTTTGCACAGGATCCATTTCCTTGCAGTTTTACGGTTGACGAACCTACTGTAGCTGAACTAATTTCCATTGAGGACATGGGGATATACCCTCTCCCTGCTTCCACTGATTTAACATTGAAAGTGATTACCAATACGGATTTGCAAGGATTTATCTATAATAGTACCGGTATGCAGGTAAAACAATTTATTTATCCGGCCTATCGGGGAGATTACAGAATAAATATAGCGGATTTACCCAATGGTATGTATATCTTAAAACTTCAAAATCCTCGTAGCGACCTTTCTAAAAAGCTGATTATACAGCATTAAAGATATGAGGATAGGGTATTTTATGGCAGTAGAACCTTTTAATGCTATTTTATGAATGGCTTTAACAGCTAAATTCAGATTAAGAGGTATACATATTATGGTTTCAATGTATAAAGTTGACATATAGAATACACGCTAAACATAAAAGCAAAAGATATTCAGAATACTCAAATATCTTTTGCATTTATGTTTAGGCTTATTAGCTACAATTTACATTTTTTGTTTTATGGCCTTCCCTCAACCTTACATTTTCTAATGGGAACCATGCGTAAGGTTTCCTTTGGGAAAAATACAGGTGTGCGCTGGGAATAATGTTTGAAAAACGAAATCCCCCGGTTGGTGATTTTTTGCAGCGCTATTTTTTTCGTTTTCTAAGCTGAATATACTGTCCTGTTTCTATTTTATCCCCCTCCGACAGTTCGTTATAACGATTAAGTCGGTTTAACTTCACACCATATTTATTGGAGATGTATTGCAACGTTTCGCCCTCTTTAACTTTATGAAAACTATGTTTTCGATGAGCTTTGTTTCGTTTAGGTTGCACATAAATATATTTGAACTCCGAAATATGTGCATCTTCCGGCAGGTCGTTATAGGTGTATAACTCCCAGCTTTTCAACCCAAATTCACGACTTATTTTTTCAAAAGTGTCCCCATCCTGTACGGTCACATATTTAACACCATTATTAAGTTTAACCTGATGAGCACCGAAGGCATCTATGGTAAAATCATCGTCCGATGAAGTCTTTAAAATGGATTTGTCGCTACCACCCCAGTTCCGCACAAATGTCCCCCCCTTATCAAATTGGTGCAGGTCGTTTTCCTCAATAATATCGATTAATCGGTGCGCATATTTGGGGTCGGTGGCGTATCCTGCCTTTTTAAGTCCTTTTGCCCAGCCTTTGTAATCGGTAGTTTTTAAGTCGAACAACGAAGCATAACGTTTTTTCCCCGTTAAAAAATCAGAATGGTCGATATAGGACTGATAAACGTTTTTGTACTTTCTAAAACACTCCCCTTTGCGGTCGTCATCGTGGTAAACTTTTCTGCCGCTCCAATCGTTATGGCATTTGATGCCAAAGTGATTATTGGATTTACGGGCCAAAGTGGAATTACCGTTTCCCGACTCCAGCATCCCTTGTGCCAAGGTTATACTGGCGGGAATTCCCACACGGTTCATTTCTTTTATGGCCAGTTCGTGATATTCTTGGATATATTGTACACGACTTTTGCTTTGTGCTAATAGAACTACCGAACTTGCAAAGAACACTATGAATAGTGACAAACGAAGCATATTTTTCATTGTAATCTTTAATTGTGAGTTAACGACAAATATAAAAAAATTGATGATTCAGTTTCAAGACTTTCTTTATTCAGTTGAATTATCCCAAATCTGTTATTACCGATTTCAACAATCATTCCAATAATTAAAACGTAAAATTGTGATTATGTTGCATTAATACTACTTTTGAAACAAATAGAAAAATATGAAGCTTTTAAAAATCGTTACAAAAATTAAGCAATACAACAATATTCAAGAACTCCCCGACGAAGAAATTGAACTTTTAAACAAAGCCAGAGAGGCAGCTGAAAATTCATATTCTCCTTATTCAAACTTTAAAGTAGGTGCAGCTCTATTGCTCGAAAATGGAGAAGTTGTCACCGGCAACAACCAAGAAAACGCAGCCTATCCATCAGGTATTTGTGCCGAACGAACGGCTATTTTTTGGGCGAATGCCCAATACCCCGATGTGGCCGTAAAATCCATGGCCGTGACTGCCATAAAAAAAGGGAATCTGGTATCCACCCCTCTCTCCCCCTGCGGTTCATGCCGCCAAGTGATGTTAGAAACCGAAACCCGTTTCCACAACAGCATTAAGACCATTTTAGATAGCAGTTCTGAAATATGGGTAGTGGATTCTGCCAAAGATATGATGCCTTTATATTTTAACGGGAAAGATTTGGAATAACAGTAGGTAGTTTTTAGTCTGCTGTTGACTGTCGTAGCTGGTAAATGATACCCAATAGCGAATGACTTTGAACCGGAGACTGATAACTGTTAAACAACATTCTCAAATTCCCGCCAAAGCGGATCTTCTTTGGGGACGGGAGCTTCAATAACCACAAGCTCTTTTTTTACGGGGTGTTCGAATTCTATTCTTCGGGCATGAAGATTAATGCCTCCACCCTTGTTGGAGCGAGGCGCACCATATTTTAAATCGCCTTTTATGGGACAACCGATCTTTGCCAGTTGACAACGGATTTGATGATGCCTCCCTGTTTCCAAATCAATTTCCAACATATGATAATTGGCCGAACTGGAAATCAGTTTATAATTTAACACCGCTTCTTTAGAATTCTTACGAGGCGTATCATAGGCACTGGAACGGTTTTTCTCCTGATTCTTGATCAAATGATGGGTCAACTTTCCCGAATCTTGTTCCGGCAGGTTTTTAACAATGGCCCAATAGGTTTTCTTAATCTGTTTTTCAAGAAACATCTTACTTAAACGGGTTGCCGCTTTGCTGGTACGGGCAAAAAGCACTACACCACTTACCGGACGGTCGATACGGTGCACCACACCCAAATATACATCACCTGGTTTATTGTATTTATTTTTAACATAGGCCTTCACCTTATCCGATAAGGCCTCGTCGCCGGTTTTATCACCCTGAACTATTTCAGCGTTCGATTTATTAACGGCAATAATATGATTGTCTTCAAAAAGTATTTCCATTTTTTTCAGTTAGCAGTTAGCAGTTAGCAGTTAGCAGTTTCATTGTTCACTGATAACCATTTGCTGATGACTGTAATTAATATTGTTCCCGTTCGTTGGGGAAGTCTACGGATTTAACGTCCTCTATATAGTTACCTACAGCTCCGCTGATCTCGGCAAACAAGTTATGGTATCTGCGCAAAAATCGTGGTGAAAACTCCTGGTTGATGCCCAGCATATCATGTAATACCAGTACTTGGCCATCTACTCCACTACCCGCTCCAATACCAATTATTGGAATCGTCAGCTCATCTGCCACCCTCCTGGCCAAATCCGCAGGTATTTTCTCCAACACAATAGCATAACAACCGGCCTCTTGCAGCAAATGTGCATCTTCAATCAGTTTTTTAGCTTCTTCTTCCTGTTTGGCTCTTACGGTATAAGTGCCAAATTTATGAATAGATTGTGGTGTCAATCCAAGATGGCCCATCACAGGAATACCAGCGGACAATATTCTTGAGATACATTCAACCACTTCGGCTCCACCTTCCAACTTAACGGTGTCAGCTGCCGTTTCCTTCATAATTCGAATAGCCGACGACAAGGCCTCCTTTGAATTACCCTGATAGGTACCAAAAGGCATATCTACTACCACCAATGCTCTGTTTACACCACGAACTACTGAAGCGCCATGATATATCATCTGATCTAACGTTATTGGCAATGTAGTCTCCCATCCAGCCATCACATTCGAAGCTGAATCACCCACCAGAATAACATCAACTCCTGCCTGATCAACAATTTTAGCCAATGAAAAGTCATAGGCTGTCAACATGGCAATTTTTTCTTTATTGTGCTTCATTTCACTCAACACGTGAGTGGTCACCTTTCTTTGGCGATTCATCGCTACCGACATGATTAATGATTTTTGTGTTTGACGCGGCAAAGTTAATAAATTGTTGGCTGCACTTGGCAAGAAATTTGAAAACAGTTACGCTTAAAATAAATAAATTGTATTTTGCGTCGTTTAAAAGGTAATTTTATACCCTTTAAAAAAAAGAATTCTATTACTTATTAAGACTAAAATATCATACAAACTCGTTGTAATGTTGCCATTGAATATGCAAATTGTAAGTTTATACCTTGGTTTTATTTTCAAAATGGGTTCATTTGTTGATTCTGCCGTTCTAAATTGATTTTATTACTTTAGTTTTATGTTTTCGTATAAAAAAAACACCAGTGTTTTACTACTGATATTTATATTTATAGTTCTAACTGCTTTTAATATAAATAAAGCTTTCCATATCGATGATACCTTTCATTTAGAAGCTGCTCAACTTATTCAACAAAACCACGAGAAAGCAATGCATGGCTTAATCAATTGGTATGGAACTTCAAGTCCATTATATTCTTTTAATCAACCCCCTTTATTTTTTTATTTGTTAGCCATCTATACCAACATATTCGGTTTCTCCGAAATAAGTTTACATATCCTAATGTCTATTTTCGTCTTAATTAGCTTAATAGCATTTAACAAAATTATAAACTCATTAAATGTAAAAAACAAACACTACCTACTCGTATTATTTGGACTTTCAACTCCCTTAATCGTGAACCAGAATGTAATGACTGACATTCCTATTTTGTCCTTGATATTATTTAGTTGTTACTATTCTTTAGTAGCCCTAAACCCAGATAAAAAACATTACTATTGGTTCAGTGCTATACTTCTATCTTTAGGGATAATGATTAAATATAGTACATTACCTTTTCTTGGCGCATTAGGTTTAATAATAATCTTGCGAAAAGACTATAAGTACCTTCTGGCATTTCTTATTCCTATATCTGTTATTTTAACCTGGTCGTTTTTTAATTACTTCGATTATGGTTCTGTTCATATTCTAGACCGACCTGCCAATTCTTTTCATCCTAAAATAGTAACTTCTTTTTTGATATGCATCGGTGCAATATCTCCTTTTTCCTTGGCTTTTATTTCAGCTTATAAGCCATTCAAAAATACAGACAATAAATTATATGCGGTAATTGCAATCGGATTGGTATGGATCCTATGGTCTTTGTACTCTCCTATAAAATATCAACTTCAAAAAATAGTTTTAGTGGTTCTTTTTGGTATAAATGGCCTGATAGCATTGTCTCCTATCTATAGCCGTTTATTAATGCTTATTAAAACAAGAAATAAGAACTCTGTTCTCTCGCCTCATCCTGACATATTTATCTATGCAATTAGCATCTGCACGTTTTTAGTACTTTTTGCTCCTTTTATGGCAACGCGACATATATTATTGCTATTACCTTTCCTTCTTATTCTCGGGGATCCATTATTCACACATGCGGGAAAGGCCATCAAATACATCTCAATTATAACATCTGTAGCTTTAGGTCTTGCTCTTGGTATTTCCGATTGGCATTTCGCTAATTTTTATCGAGTTGTACAAAATAAACTTCAACTACCTATGCATAAAAACATATACTATACCGGTCATTGGGGTTGGCAATGGTATGCCAATAAAAATAAACTGAAACAATTTGATGCTAATTATTCGAAACTAAAACCTGGCGATTATCTGATTTACCCATCGCAGGTGACTAGATACCCCCTTCCCGATTCTATTCCCAAAAAACTTGTTCTGGCATACTATGAGCAGCCAGGAATAGAAACTTTCTTTTACGTGAGCAATGCTGGCTTATATGCCTCTGGCAATAGAAACCCTGTATGGTGTCTTTTACACACTCCAATTGATACTATTAAAGTTTATAAAGTTACAGAGGAATAAAAATCACATTAAAAAATGTATAAATTTTAATTTAGGTCGTTTATTTTTATGCAAAACTTGGAATTTAAACAACACACACTTTAATTATTAAATCATGAAGACAATTATTATTTCAGTAGTTACTTTCTTTTTAATTACAATATCCATTAATGCCCAACCATTAACTTTTGAACAACAAGACATTGGCATTGCTGTTGGCGTCCCTTCTATGAATGACAACATGTACACTTCCCAGTCCCCCGCTATTACAATCCACTATGAATATGGGTTAAGCGACAAAATTGGCATGGGTTATATTGGCGTTGGCGGATTACTGTCTATGGCCGGTGGCGAATACAACAACAGTATTCTAAACACATCCTTTTCGGTTGACTATAGCCAAACTTTAATTGGTCCAAGAGCTGTCTATCATTTTGACATGGTGGATTTGACCGGAAGTCAGGAATGGAGAAATATTGATGTTTATGGCGGTGCTTTTCTGGGACTAAAGTTCGAAAGGGCCAAATACACAAATCCCAACACACAAAACAACGTGAAAGATAATGATACCACGTTGGCTACCGATCTGTTTGCGGGCATCCGATATGGTTTCAACAAGAATATTGGCGCCTTCGCCGAACTTGGCTTTGGGGTAAGTTACTTTAGCGTTGGTGTAAACTGGAGGTTGTAAGCACGAAAGTTAATTTAAAGATATCCCGTAGTTATATTAACTGGCATAACATGATGATCTTGATACTATAGTGTAGATTCGAAAATATTTTTATAACTTTTAGCTTATTATTTTTGGGGATGAGTTCTGAAGGTTGTTATGTAGTGATAAATACCGGTATTATTGTCTGGTATGGGTTTCTTTAGAAGGGCAGTTTAACCAGAAAAAATGCGATTCGCAATCAATAACTGCCAAAGATGATAAAGTGACTGAATGAGCAAATGTCCAATTCTATTTTCAAATATTTAGTCAATGACTTATGCAATTCAACTTGAAGTTACTTTTCATTTCTTTTCAGTTATTGATATGTTTACTTCTTTACCCGGCTAATAGAGAAGAAAATAAAAAACGACAATACACAACCCATCGGATTGACCATGCACCCAGAATTGATGGCAAGCTTGACGACGAATGCTGGAACCAGGGTGTTTGGGATGGTGATTTTACGCAGCAATTCCCCAATTCAGGGGGTGATCCATCCCAGGAAACCTACATAAAGGTACTTTATGACCGCGATTATATTTATGTGGCCATAAAATGCATGGATACCGAACCGGACAAGATAAGACGTATACTGGATAGAAGGGACAAGTTTTCGGGGGATGCGGTAGGTATAGCCTTTGACAGTTACTACGACCAGCGTACGGCTTTTGAATTTAATGTGACGGCGGCCGGCCAGAAAATAGATTTGAAACATTACGGCGATAAAAGCCAAGACCTGAACTGGAACGCAATTTGGGATGCGGCTACCTCTTTAGCGGACTCGGGGTGGACAGCCGAAATACAAATCCCATTTAGCCAGTTGCGATATAACAAAGGCAACCGGAAAATTTGGGGCATGCATGTGTGGCGCTGGATTGATCGCGAACAGGAAGAGAGCCATTGGCAGTTGATCCCCCAGGATGCCTCCGCTATGGTATATTTATTTGGTGAACTTAATGGCATTGAGCGTATCAGGTCATCGCGCCAGGTGGAGCTTCTCCCTTATGCGTCGGTTAAATTGGATTACAAAGGTGACCAGCAGAATCCTTATATCGGTAAATGGCACACAGGGTTAAATGGGGGCTTGGATGCCAAAATCGGTATTTCTTCGAACTTTACTCTTGACGCAACCATAAACCCGGATTTCGGTCAGGTTGAAGCTGATCCATCCGAGTTAAACCTTACAGCTTACGAGACCCGATTTGACGAGAAACGACCGTTTTTCCTGGAAGGAAGGGATATCTTTGATTTCAATATTGACCAGGACCGCTTTTTTTATACAAGACGTGTGGGAAGCCTGCCAGGGTATAAACCGGATACCCAAGAAGGGGAATATTCCGATTTACCTGAGAACACTACCATATTAGGGTCAGCCAAACTAAGCGGAAGAACCTCAAACGGTTTGTTAGTTGGCCTGATGAACAGTGTTACTGGAAAAGAGTTTGGGAAAATTTATTCCGACGAGGGGGCAAGAACAGTAACATTAGAACCCCTGACAAATTATTTTGCCGGCCGTATAAAAAAAGAGCTTAATAACGCGAATACCATTTATGGGATAAGCTTTAACTCCGTGGTCCGAAATAATGATGAGCAAGTGTTGAAAAACAACTTCACGGATAACGCTACATCGGGAGGTATTGATTTTACAAAATATTGGCAGGACAAGAATTACTTTTTTACCGTAAAACTAACCGGAAGTCATATCTCGGGGAGTCAAGCATCTATCAAAGATTTGCAGGAATCTCATTTGCACCGGTTTCAACGACCGGATGCGGAACACCTAACGTACGATACCCTGCGCACAAACCTAAGCGGAACAGGGGCTACAATAAGAATTGGCAAACAAGGAGGTCAGTTAAAATATGGCTTTAAGTCGAGTTTTTGGTCGCCACAATTTAATATAAACGACATTGGTTTCGTCCGTGTGTCCGATAAGGTGGAACAACAAGCCTGGATAAATTATGAAAGCATCGAATCTTCTGGTTTTCTCAGGAAATATGAGTTTGAGATTGATAACAGAATAAATAGTAGTTTTGGAGGTGAAATTATGGATAACAGGGTTGGACTGGAAGCTAATGTCCAGTTTCAAAATTTGTATAATACCGAGTTCAAGGGTGAACTGGTGTTGCCATCGTTCGATACCAGGGTACTCAGGGGCGGCCCGGCCCTTTTGAAGGACAGCTATGCTGGTGCTGAGGTTGAGGTTGAATCGAACAGCGCTAAAGATTTTTCATATTTTGTAAATTCCGGTTACTGGCATTCATTCGGTTTTCCAACCAAATACTATCATTTTGGCGGAGGTATAAATTATCACCCCGTCAATCAACTCTACATAGGTCTGGATTTCGATTACGAAAAGAATTTTGAGAACTATCAGTACATTGAAGATATTGAGCTGGGAGATAATGTACTTTACATGGCCGCGACTATGGATAGAGATATATTATTAACAACTTTACGTATAGAGTATTATTTAAGCCCCGAACTATCTATCCAGTATTACGGCAGTCCGTATTATTCGATAGGTGCTTATACAGATTTTAAAAGAGTGAACAATGCCGGATCGAAAAACCGTTCAGAAAGATTTCATCATTATAAGACCAACGAATACGCCTATGATACCGGTAAGGAGGTGTATACTTTTAACGAGACGAACGCGGAGACGTTTACCATGGACAACCCGGATTTTTCCTTTGCGCAGTTTCGATCCAATCTTATATTTCGCTGGGAATACAAGCTGGGTTCGGTATTTTATTTGGTATGGTCGCACGAGCAAACAAGAAATGAAAACATCAGAAAACCAAAAATTCATGACTCGCTGCTTAATCTGTTTGCAGCCAGGCCAAGTGATGTGTTTATGATTAAATTTAGTTATTGGTTTTCTATATGATACCCAGTGTTATTTCCCATTTCCATCCTCAAACGCTACCTTCTTATTGATCCCGAAGTGTCCCCTTCCATTAAACTCAACACGTTTTCCAGAGACACCATATTTACATCTCCGGGAACCGTATGTTTTAGTGCGCAGGCAGCTGAAGCAAAATTCAAAGCTTGCATATCATCATCATAGTGCAACAACCCGTAGATCAAACCAGAGGCAAAGGCATCACCGGTACCAACGCGATCTATCACATGTGTTATGTCCAACATTTCGGTTTTGATATACTCCTGTCCGTTCCACATTTTACCCTGTATTTGTTGGTGGGAAGCACTTAAGGATTTTCTGGTTTTACCCACGACTTTATTTATTCTCGGAAAAGTATCCATTAAGTTCTTGGCTGAAACCCGAAATTTATCCTCCGGTTGACCGAGCCCAAACATACTGCGTATACCACGACTGCTGGTAATCACAATATCACAATTTTGCACCAACTCCGGCATAACCTCTTGCATGGTTTTCCCATACTTCCACATATTGCTGCGCGAATTAATATCCCCTGAAACCGTTATTCCCAATCTGTTTGCTGTTTTAATGGCATCCAGGCAGCACATCGCAGCCCCTTCCGAAATGGCCGGGGTGATACCTGTCCAATGGAACCAATCGGCGTCTTTAAGGACATGTTCCCAATCCACCATCGACGGCTGTATCAACGAAAATGCAGACCCCTCCCTTCCATAAATTACTTCACTGGGTCTATGCACGGCACCTTTTTCCAGAAAATATATGCCCATCATGTTCTCGCCATAAAACACGTGTGCGGTACTTAACCAATGCTTCCGTAAAAATTGAGTGGCCGCTCTTCCAAGCGCATTATCCGGGAAACGGGTTACATGGGCTGCTTTCATGCCTAAATAGGCACACGAAATTGCCACATTCGCCTCACCACCTCCATAAACAAGTTCGAAAGAAGTAGCTTGCGAAAATTTTAAATAACCCGGTGGTGACAAACGCATCATTACTTCACCAAATGTTATCACTTTCTTAGCCATACTATTACGTTTTATTTTTGGTTGAGTCGGTTGTTTTCATCCATCAATTAAGATAAGTTCCCTTACTTTAGGCACCGATACATACTTTGCCATTTCCGAACCCTCTGTTTCGATATTGAAACACAACCCATTCAAAACTTGCCAATCGATGCGCATTCATTTGGGAAGAATCCATCGAAATTTTAAAAAGTATCATAAGTCCACAGCCAATTCTAATATAGCCAATTAAAGATAGAATATCAAACGAAAAACCTGTTTTTAAACGATGCTTTTTATAAATAAATCGAATACTGCAGCACTTTTGTTGGGGCGCAAAATCATAGGTAAAAGATAAGATAACGATCATAAGAATCGATCTTTTAGCTTTCCGTCACTACACTCCACCTCCAACAAAAAACCTTATAGGTATGTCTGGTCATCACAAAACCAGCTTTGGCAGTAATTGTCCCAATCCACTCATTGTTGGAGTAATGCCACTGCGCATCAATGTAATTTTCCCAATCTAAGGCATTTACCTGAAATATCAATTATGAATGGTTACTGGAAATGGCAAAAAAAAGGACAACTATACCCATTTTTTATTTTCTTCTTGCTAATAATCATTTTTATCCGTACTCACCGGCTTATGTGTCTTAAGCCATTCCTGTCCCTCTTTTGTCAGGAAAAAATCCATCCACATATAATACATCTTTTTGTTTTCTTCGACACTTACCCAATGGCTCGATCCAATTGGAATATGTAACAAAGCATACTCTTTAAGCTGAGCGGAGGCTCCATCGGCATGTACAACAAAATCATTATCGGTTAAACCCAAAAACAACTGGTCGAGCATGGCATGTTTGTGGGCCCCTACTTCATCGGGTCCCGGCGCCTCTACGGTTCCTAACGCAACGCGGGGAACAATATCGGCAGGCAGTACTGTTCGACTGATCGTATTCGGACTCTTTATCTTCTCGGTATAGGACTCGCAATCAGCAAATCGGGTAAAAAAGAGATTATATTTGTTTTCCTCCGGGAAATTGTTCATATCTTCGATATCTTGATCAGATAATTTTTTGGTAAACCGCACAAAATGCAGTTCTTCCCCTGCAGGAACCTCAAACTGTAAATTGCTGATCTCGTCAAAAGGAATCGCAATGGATTCCGGCACCAGGCCATATGTCATCGAATCCGCATGGAGGGTTCCATTACCTTTTATAAACAAGAACATGGTTACATTCTTGTCCGACAGTGTGATGGTTTGCTCTGTTGGCCCCACATAGGCCACGTGTTCAATCTTTGTATCCGCAATTTCACCTATCAGCAGTTCTTCGGTAAATGTATGCATGCCCGACGGTATTTGCATCTGTAAATCCCGAACCACAATTTCAGATGATCTCGCGCATGAACAATATGACATGACAATGATACCCAAGGCGAAATAAATCCCTATAACTTTCTTTCGTGAAAACTTTAATATATTCATGATTTGGACTATTATTTTTTCTTGTATAATACTTTGCTAAGATATTAATATAAACCCAATGTGTCGCCGAATTTCAATCACATCATTTCCAACGACCAGATGGTATGCCGAAGACATGTTTTCTTCGAGTGGTACAAATGCCAACCGCTTGTTTTAGCCCTATTCGGACAAACTCCTTCTGTTGCTGATCCCTGCAAGGCTCATTTCAAAGGATTAGTTAATTAATACGGTTTGGTCAGGACGACTCCTTTGGCCATGTACAAATCATCGTATCTCAAACCGCCATTTCCATACGGCTTATCTACGGGACCTGTGTTGCAGGTAGCCTGGAAGTAGATGATAGGCAGCTCTCGTTTCATTCGAAAGTCAGCACCAACATATACTTTTTGCTGCTCCGGAAACTCTTCGCCACCTCGGATGTACACGTCATAGCTCTGACCGCCATCCGATTTTTTACCGTTATTAACAACACACCAAACCTCATACCAAATATCGGTTTCCATCGGCTTGGCTGACCTGTCAGCATGGTGGTTGTAAATTTTATCGTACCACGAATCCTTACGAACCAGCAGCGTGCCATCGTTTTTATACGCTATGTTCGGGTCATACCTATCAGTTACCCGCAGGCTGGGTTCCATTGCATTGTAGGCGTGTTTTACGATCCCCTCAGGTTCCATGTTGCTTAAGCCAAACACATGATTGTTTGGGAAATATTCAACATTCAACCTTACATAGAAGGTGTAAGTCTCGCCAACATTTATTGAGACAGGTAGTTTTCTATAGCTAATTGCTTTTCTATTTCCAACTATCCCCTCGGCAGCTGGTTTCTTAATGAGATAATTATTTGTTTCTCCATCATTGCGGCGAACTTCAGTGACTTGCGGGTTTTCAACTTTGGGATTGGTCTCGTTTTGGGTATCCATCAACGTCCAGTTTGCCATTGGGTCTGGCGACTCAAAATCATCTATTTTAATCCAGGGACTTCTGACTTGGTCACAGGAAACGGTGGCCAATAAACCAATTATGAATAAGGCGGCTACAATCCGTATAGCCCTGACGCGAATTGATATTGATGAAACCATAACTAAATTAATAAATTACAAATAATTGCTAACGCTGTGCTGATGCACAATTGATCCCTTTGCTTCTTCCTCTCTCAAGTATTTGAACCCGGATTATGTATTGGAGGTTCGTCATGCGCATTGCAAATACAATAAAACAAGGCATTACTGAAACGAGGCATAACTTGTCCCGATTACTTTCGGAGCATCGTTCTGGTGAGTTGAAGTGATGCAACGAAGTGTCGTATTTTAAAGTAATTTCAATGTGTAATAGAATTTCTAATGCATATTGCGGGTTGAACTACCTATTATTGCCAGGTTTATAATAATTGCAAATAACAAAAAGCTTAACTTATTGACATGGGGCTGCCGGCTGGCAGGTTATTACGCAATTAAAATACCAAGCTATAAAGTGCCATCGCAGAATACAGGATATTCACCGGTACTTTAAACAATGAATAATGTTCATTAGTCAGGTAATGCCTACTTGTGACCTGGAAATACGCCTTTCATAATTCCTAGTACATCAACTTGAGCGGAAGGTTTTGTTCCACAACCAGGTTTCCCGAGTTCTCGATAACATTGTCCGCATGTGAATTATTCTTGGCGCCCCAAAGCCTCGCCACTAGTTTCACTTTGTTATTCCTAAATGTGTTTCCGGAAAGATCCACATTAACGATACCAAAAGTGTTGATTAATATACCATTCTTCTCTCTTCCTCCACTTTTTGTAAATGTACTACCCGTAATCACCAGGTTTCCTCCAACAGTAGATTCATCATACCCTCCTCGATAATAGTCGACAACATTTTGGTCGACACCCTCAAAATGGCTATTGACGATATAAATGTTTTCAGCATTATAATCGCCTTTATCGTCATCTTCACTGGAAAGCTCCAGTCCGTTGTTACAGTTTTTTATGACTGCAAAATTAAACTTGATATACTCAGAAAATGAGTACTTGTATGCTTTGAGCACATAATCAAAGTTTTCTACTTCCGTATCTTTTACTGTCAGATTGTAATGGCTGGACATATTTTCTTTCAGGCTGGCAAATGCGTAATTACGACCTGATCCCCTGAGAATGACGGATTTTAAAATCAGCTGGCCTTTCGGGTTCATTTCGAAGGCGGGAGTTTCAGCCTCTCCGATATATGAAATCGTCGATTTGCGCACAGAGTCAGCCGATTGTAGCGTGAGCTTTTTGTTGATTTTCATTGAAGAACTTATTTCATATCGCTCCGATGATAATTCAATAATATCGCCTTCACTCGCATTCACCACTGCCTCGGCCAACTCCTTCGAGGTACTTACCGAATGGATTTTTGAATCTGGCACAAGGGGTGTTCGGTCGTACCATTTAGGGCCGTACCGCGATGGTTTCATTATATTGGTTTTCCGTATGACGGCTCCGTTGATGGCCCCAATTGAATTGTTTTCTGTCCGGGAATTCCCTAACATATCCCTGGTGATTTGATCAAACTCAAATCCATAATGTACTTCTACATCACTAAGGCCCGACGCAGGAACCCAGATATTTTCTTCCACTTTGTTTAGTGTGAATTCCTTTTCTTCAAGTCCTTCAACTCCTTTGAAGGCGACTCCCTGGTTGTTGATCACGTTGCTTCGAAAATCTATCCCATCTATGGAATCGTAACGAAGGATGGGCATCTGATCCCCTTCATCATTGTAAATAACGTTATTGGCAATAAGTGTCCGAATAGGTGTTTCGGATCTGATTTCGGAAGGAGGAAGTACATCCTTTTGATCCACATTTGATCCTACACCAAACTGCCATGGCGATTTGCAGTTGACCCAGGTATTGTAGGCAACCACCACGTCGGTTACTTGAAAATACCTGTTTACAGCCGGTCGTCGAATTCCGTTCATAAGCGCAAGCGGGGCTCTGAATATCCCGCCTCGGAGATTGTAGAAATAGTTATTGGTTACCCAGTGCCCGGTCCCGATCAGGCGAACGCCCCCCACCTGAGGAGAATCGTCATCACCTATAAAACAATTGCCATCCACCTTACAGTAATTTCCATGCCGCGTTACCAGTGATCCCTGGCTTTTATAGAAAACATTGTTTCTAAATTTATTGAAGTTGGATTTGCTGGAAATGACCTCTACTTCGCCGTTGCATCGATCGAAAAAGTTGTTCTCGACTATGGTATGGCTTGGCGTCATGGAATTTCCACTACTACCAAGCTGGATCGTTTCGGCACTAGGCCCACCTTTCGGAGGCCTTGGACCAAAATAATTATTGTTGATTTTGTGGTAATTTTTAACGCTTTGAGTACCCGATAAATTGATTCTAATAGTCGGGCCTTTATTCGATTTTCCTGCCAAATAGCAGTGATCGAGCTGGTTGTATCGCCCCTTGAACAACACCCAATAATCCGTCATGTTCCGCTGGGCTTTGTTAAAATCCTTGATCACGCAATTGGTGACCCGGCTGTTATTGGCAAGCGTATCATTATTGATAAAGAACTGGATAACAGAACCGGATGGGGAAGATCCACGGGTAAAATAAAGTCCTTCCACCACCAGATATTCCCCGCCCAACTTCAAATCAGATTTGCCCTGGATGATCATCTCACCCGGAGTTTCGGCCCGGAGCGTAACGGGCTGACTTTTAGTTCCGTTTCCGACGAACCTAATCTGAACATCATTCCATTTGCCATTAGCCATTATGATTTCGGTTCCTGGCAGGGCATTTGAGATAGCCTCGTTCAACTCATCAGCATTTGAAACCAATACCTTTTTATTGGACTCTGTTTGTTGGCAACTGATAAGGATGGCGAATGCAGCAAGTAATAGTAGTATGTGCTTCATATTATTCGTAATAGTTGGTTTATAAAGATGGGTATTAGACGGAATTTAAAATATAGCTTCGATGTAAAAAAAATTTAATGCCTTGAAAAGCAATGTGCTTAAGCTTCTTTCCATAATTGCCGAACTGCAGCCAGATCTTTCTTCATGGCATCAAAAACAATCTTTTGATCTACGTTAATTTCGTATCGCCCTTTTTCTGCGCCGCCCAGCGGGTACTCAAGGTGCAACGATACCGGCGGTTTCAAACCATAGCTTTTCAAAAGTGTAAAATAAGTGTTGAAATCTACCATACCCTCACCGATTGGCACATTCACCATTTCCCAATGGCCCTTAACTTTTTCCCATTTGAAATCTTTAAGTACGATAGTTTTTATATGGTCCTTTAACAGCTTAACACCATTTGACCATGATAAGCCACCCTCTGCCATGGCGTGTCGGATATCATATTGGGTTCCAAAATAAATTGGATCCACGGTTTCCAGCAATTGTTTTATTTCCCAATAAGAGGAACCGATAGACGTTCCTGCATGGTTTTGATAGCAACCGATAATATCATATTTCTTATTGGCCTCACCAAGCTCCCTGATCTTTTGCCGGTAGATACGGATCGAGTCCTGCATTGGTTTTTCTTTGTGATATTTAAACCAATTACTGCGATAAAACCGTACCCCATGATTAGCCGCTACTTTTATTATTTCCAAATCATTAGCGTTATTTACATCAGTAATCGCTGTGGTAATCATTTCACAAGTGGATCCGGAATGTTGTATATCCCGAATAGCAGCTGGCAGGTCTGATTTTACATTTTCCGGCAAAATATGGCCTTTGGGCCGGACGGTTAGGTCTAATCCATCAAATCCCAGTTCTGCTGCAATTTGGCCAGCATCCCTTACGTTTAAAAACTGTAAGTGCTTGGAAAATATGTTTACTTTTAAAGGTCCATCCGCTCGCTTTAAGTTTAATGCGTTGATAGGCGATGGTATCCATGGCGCTATAATGGCCATAGCTCCCACATTTTTTATAAAGTTTCTTCTGGAAATATACATAGCTTAAATATAGCGAATTAGAACACAACTTTAGTAAATTTGAGTATCATAATTTAGACAAGGATCTATCTGTTTCTCTTCTAAAATACACCTAGCAGGAATAAAAATGAGCCTGTGGCTATCGCCTTTGTACGTGGTATTATTTCACTTTTGGGCGACAGGGCACATATCCACCGTTGGTTTACCATTATTTGGTCGACCAGTTTGCAAGATAATATTTATTTTAGAATTATTGAAACCTATGTGATATTTTTAGCGAAAAGAAATTAATCCACGATTAATTATATAAAAAAGGATACTACTCACTTTTCCGTGGTTAAATGCCAGAAATACCGAACCGTTGCCGGTAAAATACTTCCATGCGGTATTTACCGTACCATATGATATCTGCATCTTCTACACCAACAATATAGTCGACCAAAGAATACTGTAAACCCTATCGATTACACCATAGAAAGTGGCATTATATCCTTGTGGCCGGTTTAAGCCCAACACCTCCTTCAATCGAGATACGGGCACTACCGTTAACGAAAGCCTTAATTGTTAGTATTTAGTAATTTCTATTTTTTTATAAAATTTACGTAATGCTCATATCGTTGAAAAATTTGCCCAACGTAAGTTACAGGCTCGATCCCCCTTACATATCCATAATTAATACCGGGTTTATTATAATTTGTAGGATAAGAAAGTGCCATGACCATTTTTTCTACATTATCATCCCATACATTGGGGTTTAGATTTTCCTGTTTGGCCAAAAACCGTGCATCCATAATATGATAATAGCCACAATTATAGGAAGCCAATGTAAATTTGATACGTTGCACCGAATCGCTTACTTCGTCAAATTTATCGTAAATTTGTTTCAAATATGTTGTGCCCGCTTCTATGCTCTGCTGAGGATTGCGTGGATTAGTTACACCTAAGCTCTTGGCTGTTCGTGGCATTATTTGCATTAGTCCTTGTGCCCCTGCCCATGACGTTGCATTGCTATTAAAACGTGACTCCTGAAATATCAATGATGCTAGCAGGCGCCAATCCCATCTTAATTTTTCAGCGTGCTTTTTTATCAATTCATCGTATTTGCATATTTGATTTCCGTTTAGACTCATAAAATCACTCTTGATGCGCCGTTTGAAATCCCGTTTATCGTTAAAATACCTGTCATAAATTACGTAGTAATCAACCTCTTTTTTTTCTTTATCAATCCATTGGTTTAATGCTGTTAACAATTCAGTCGAGTTTTTACTGACTACCCAGGCAATACGCTGAGACAAACTTAGAGGAACACTTATATCCAAGACAGGATAATATGCAGAACTTACCTGTGCCAGGTTTTTATCAGCCACCGTATATTTTATTTCACCATCGGCTACTTTTTTTATTATTTCCTCCGTACTTAAAGTGCCGGGAAGTGTATCTATATAAATTGTGCCTCCTAATTCTTTAGACAGATTATTCAATCTTTTAATATAGGAAGAGTTTTCTCGAACAGATACGGTATCACCAATTAGGTCAATGGCATCGTGAATCAAATATCTTTGCAGATTTGCCCATCTCATTTTTCGCCAATTGTCTGGTTTTTTTTGTACCAAAACTTGCGAGGTAAGATATAAATATTTTGTAAAAGCTACTTTTTGTTTTCTGTCTGTTGTAATGGTCATGCCATGAGCAATCATATCAGCTTTCCCTGTATTGATATGCTGAAAAATGCTATCCATATTGTTTACAAGCACTAAATCTAATTCAAGGTCAAGGTCTTTAGCCAATCTTTCAAGCAGTTCATATTCAAAGCCCATTGGCTGGCCTCTATAAAGAAAATAACTCGTGCTGCTGTAGCTTATAAATACTCTTAGTGTGCCATCCCTTTGTATTTCCGTTAAATCTCTGGAGATGGTTCTTGTCGCCCTCACCTCTTTCTTTTTTCTAGAATTGGAATTACACCCATAGAGAAAAGTGATTGTTAAAATTATAATTACAAGTTGCTTCATTTTTGCTTTCATAATAAATGTGCAGAGTAGAGCCTGAAAGCTTACCCTCTTAATACCACTAAATGTAACAATAATATACAAACTATCAGCGCCCCCTGCATCAAACCGTATCCCGATGTTCGTGGACAGGCCGTGAAGTTTTCCCTCATATGCAACAGCCCCGTGCCGTTTTATTTTATTACGTTATTCCGTAATAACCCATCTATGACCACGCCATCCCTATGACTCCGGTAGACCGTTGTATTTCACATTGCTATTAATCCATACAACATTACAGGGTTCGAGACCGTCGAAACTCTCCCCGTCTACAGATACACTTCTCGAAGCTATCTTGGGTTCACACTTGCGCATTACGGCTTGGTCATTTGAACATACCGGGCTTCAGCGACAATCCTCACGGACATAACTGTCGGCAGCCCAATATCTGAACAGTACATTATTGCGATAAGAGAGAGCAGAATCAAGTTTGCTTGAATTATGCCGAACATAGCAATGATCTTTAAGAAAATTATTTAGGTAGGATTTGCACCTACTGGATTACCACAGCTTCGTGGCACACCAACGTTCATAATAAAGGGGCGTTGGCTGATTGGAAAAACCAAACCTCCAAAATCCCACTTTGCCGAAGCTAAGGTTTTGGTTATACATTTATTCCTTTCACTAGCCAAAGCCTTAGCTTCGGCGAACTTATTAAAAGCACTAACCCCCCGAATTTGTGCTGACAGCCTATGCCCATTATTTATTTGTTATGAGGTGTGTTCATTTTAATGATGATGGTCTTCTTTGAGATGTTGTCTGAGCAGATCTTTCCCGTAATCGTTGCCATTGGGTGTTCTTACAATGGTGTGAACATGCTTTTTACTGGGTTTGCTCCCTGGCAGAAAGACGGGTATTTGATGATCGAATTCAATCAGCACAACAGGACTTTGTATGCGATAATAAAATGCATCATTTTTATCGCTACCTCCAATCCAGGCAAAATAGGTATGATCCATATGTTCCAAAATTTCATCCATTCTCACTTTATCATGACCTTCTTTCATGTTTCCTACATATTCGCTGATGAGCTCTTCCAGCATATTCATTTGAGTTACATTCAGGGCTGTAACATTTAGGCCGGAATATGGAACAATTGCATTGTCATCGAACGAAGCGGCCTGATTGTAGTTATAATCTTTTCTGTCTAACAAAGTTGCTGTTTTTCGCTGCTCATTCTCGAGTGAATGATAGAATGTTAAACCAAGTTTTTCTTCATTTTCAAAGGTCCTGGTGCCTGCGTCTTCTCCTTCAGCTATATAATTTGGTTCCGAACCCATAAATGTAGGTGTCATTACGATCTGATCTCCCAGAATAAAATAGTTGATCACCAAATGGTGACCATCAATTTGCCAGCCCCAGGGTTGAGTATCTGAAGGAATACCCATAAATGTAAACCAGTACCGGTCAGATCCCAACATCTCAAACTCATTGGCTAACTGTGCTAAGTAACCTTCCATTTTCATAATATCCTGGGTTTTCTGAAACCCTTTTGTACTCAGGCTTTCTTCAAGGATCCTGAATGCAAGTTCTTTTTGTTTTTCTGTGAGATCAGGTAAACCAATGCCCTTTCGTTTATAAGAATCAATGTTTGACCATCTTCGCCATTCCTTGTTATCAATTGGAAAGGTGCACATTTCTCTTTGCTCGATACTTAATGAATTCAGAAAATCCTCGACGGCTTTTTTTATTCCAGCTGTGCTTATTCCAGTTGCATTTATCGAATACAAATCAGGGATTAGATTTCCATCAGTGGTCACCCCATAGAAGGGCACACTTAAGGCTTTTTTTTCAGCTTCTGTGTCAGACTGTTCTACTTTAAGCATGGGAGAGGGTGTCGCTAGTCCTGTGTTTGCTTTAACCTCACCCCATTTCACAATAGGTAAATTCTTTATTCCCGGGGTCACAATTAGGGTTCTATAAGCCGCAACGCCAATATTAGAATCATCAAATATATCGTAACTATGCATGAAAGTATAGATCATGGTGTCAGGATTTTCCGCTGGCCATTCAAAGGTAACGGAGTAAACGCCTTCTCCAATATCCTGCATGGCTATCCTTCTCCATTCCAGCGGTCCAGAACCAACTATTCCAATGGTTTCAGGATCAGTAATATCGTCAATAACTTCAGACATGTCAATTTGAAAGGTGATTGTGGCGATATTCTTATTTTTCTGCTGGCAGCCCCAAAGAATTAAAAGGCTAATAATGAAAAATATTCTGTTCATAGAATTTTGTTTTATGCTGTCTAAAGGCAACATTACCTCCTATGGAACAGTCAGTTATTAGTTTTGTTTAAAAATTGCTTTTTTAATCAATCTAACACCCGTTTTGATGATAGCAATAGAACATAGTCGGATACTCTACAATTAAATTAAGCTTAGTTGGTAGATATTTCTTCGTAACCTGCAACGATTCATTTTTTTTGACTTAAAAAAAGCACGATTTATTTGCACCGTATAAACAAATGCGGAACAACACCTTACAGCTATTTCCGCTCAAAAAAAGCGATTGAAACCACTATATAAAAATTAATAATTTTATCATCTGTTTTCGAGAGATTGTTTAGTTCAACAAACCCTCCAATCTAAAGCGTATGCAAGCAACGCTTTATTGGAAGCTAAGTGTTAGCCTTTGTTTATGTCTTGAAAAATCAATATTTACAACAATTTACTCTTAGTAAAAGCACCCCCTTTTTTAATCCTTTCCCTGAAACAATGGTATTAAATGCAATGCACGTAATTCCATAAGATCCCCATCAGGGATGCTGTCAGCGTATATCTTAATTATCTGATTCCCTGATGAAAGGTTGATGTTACCAAGTTCATGCTTAATATAATCTATATCCCTGGATCTTCTTGAGTCCGATACTGTTGTATCCGATAGTGTTGCAGTGCCAGCCTCAACAATAAATTTATTTGAATGCTTGTAAGGTTTATATTCGGCAATGACCTTAAATTTACCGGCTTTAGAAAGATATACCGGCCATGTCATAGATTGACCATCTTGGGTCCAGCCAGAAACACCGCTATTCGTTACTTTACCATTTCCATATTTAAATTCACCGTCAACAGCCATTCCATCAAAAGCACGAAGCATATTGTTCTGGGTTGTTGAGATCAGGCGATGTGAATCGACATGCTCAGCATCATCCACCTCGACCACAATGACGCTGCTTGCTTCATCCGGAGCTTTCGCTGAAACCTCAAATTGTACAGTCATATCATCAGTACGTTTATGGGTTATAGCAGTTTGATTTTTATCAGATAGAAGATATGCTTTATTCACCTTACCTAAAAAGCCTCCTAATTGTAGAACTCCGTCAGTAGGCCAATCGAAGACATGTAAGTAAAATGTATTTTTCTTTCGTGTAGATTCGCCCCATGCTTGTACCGGAAGTGTTGTACGTACTGTGCCACGAATACTAGCTTCGTTAACATCCATCCATTTGCCAATGCCATCCAGTATTTTAATATCGGCGTCATCAATTATACCGTCTCCTTTAGGTCCAATATTGAGAAGCATATTTCCACCTCTTGCTACCGCTTTTACCAAAACGCGAACAAGATATTCAGGTGTTTTATGGCTGCGATCCGTTGCACTATAACCATACGATTCATTGGTTGTAGGAATGGTTTCCCAATCACCATCATTTGTCGGAAAATCAACTGCGCGATCACTGGTGCTTTCATAGTCGCCAAAATGACCAGGCATACCAGTATAAGGCTGCACACCACGACTATTGATAACTATGTTTGGTTTGGCGGCACGTGCAGCTTTCATTATACGAAGATTTTCTTCGGGGGGTAGCTTATGTGGGGTGTCGAACCATATAAAATCAGGATCGTACTTACCTATAAGTTCCCGAACTTGCGGTATCGATTTTTCATCAACATATTTACGAATTCGAGGGGCAATCTCCGGATGCACATCAAACCATTTCGTGTTTCTTGATGCAAATAAATGTTTGTCACCACCCGGATTTTCATAATCCCAATCATTACCCGGCCCGTTTGGTTCTCCCCAGTCGAATGCATGCGAGTAATAAAATCCAAATTTCAGTCCATTTTTATCGCAGGCAGCCTTTAGTTCTGCCATGGGGTCGCGACCAAAAGGAGTAGCTTTTAGAATGGTAAAATCGCTGACATCCGAATCGAACATAGCAAAGCCATCGTGATGTTTAGCCGTGATAATTACATATCGCATTCCAGCTTTTCGAATAGTAGCTGCCCACTCATCGGCATTAAACCCGGTGGGATTAAAATTACCAACAACATCACGCCGGTATTCATCACAAGGTATTTTAGCCATTCGCTGTATGTGCTCTGCATAACCACCATAATTTTTCCCTTTCCAGCTACTTCCAAGCAATGAAGAGGCGTTCCAATGAATAAAACAACCAAATCGTGCATCGCGCCAATCTTCCAAACGTTGTTCACGGGTTGTTTTTGCATCACGCCACCATTGTAAATCAGGGCTACCCGCTGCTATATCCATCTGCAAGCGAGGTAAGGGCGGAATAATTGAGGTATGACTCGTTTGTTTATCCGTCTTTTCTACACTATTACATTGAACAAATACCATAACTATGGCAATGTAAATTACAGTCTTTAAGGTTGATTTTAAATTGTTTTTCATATGAATGATTCTCTCTATATATATGGTTTATATAATAAATGCTAACGTTTTTGCTATGAATAGTTGCCGATTGCGGCCTGTCTTCCTGTCCAGTTGCACTGAGCCAAATGCGCGATTCGACACAAATTTATAGTTTTAAAACAAACCGTCAAATCGCAGATTTGGCGGAGCTGATAAAATGCACCGAACTGCCGTAAACCACTGACCCACTTATGTTTTTCATACATTATAGTGCTTTCGTGCTTTTTTCTGTTTTATTATCATTTTAATGTCTGCATAAATCCAAATCGAAACAAATGAAATTACTGCAATTCCTGCAATCATTCCACGAATTGTTGAACTGTAAATCGCAATTAGTCCAGCTGTAATTATTATCGCAGAAAGTGGATACATTAAAAGTCTAATCCCAATCCGTTTTAAAGACCATTCATTTTCTTGTATTTCCTCAATCACTTGAACTGGAATATTATTTTTAACATCATTGAGATTTTTAATAAAAGTCCGAATATTCTTACGATTCCAGCCAAATGAGGCAACAGAAGACCATTTATCTGGGTCACAAATACTGTTGGTTAAAAATCCGTCCTTTAATCTGATTATTGTAATCATTTCGCCCCAACTTCCAGTCCAGTTCCATGGTCTATTTGCTCTTAAATATGTTTTGTTGTTTTTTTCAATTGTCCATTCCAGTTCTTTTGCAGTCCTTTCAACCGTTTCTTTAAATTCCTCGTCAGTATAGTCAATCGTAATTTTCTTAAATCTCAGTCGGAATTTCTGAATAAAGAAAAAAGCAATCGCAGGAATTATCCATGGTAACGAGAATCTTAATAATTCATCCGCACTCCGAACACCATCATAAGTCTTTGTTACATAAATTTCAAACACACTTATCAAGGTGAAAATTGGAATCAATAGGATGAATGCAACTATGAAATAATGATTCACGGTCTGCCAGAAACTTAATTTCAGTCTCCCTGTTTCTTTCATATTTTTAATCCAATCTCTATTCATGTACGAATCTCTCTTTGTATGAAGCACAACGGTTGGTACATGTTGCGGAGCGGATTTCGGAGAGCGTTCCTGTCCGAAGGATACGGAACTGCGAAACGAGAATCCACAGTTGGCGTACCACTGACCCCCGCCCTGCAATATGTACTTTGTTGAACTAAAACCCTCGCGGGCTAGCTACGCAATATAGCAATTAACCACCTTTCTTTACAATCCGTATAACAGTAATTATTATTCACATAAAAAAATACTGTTATGAGAAAGAAAACATCACTTACAATTTTAGAAAAGTAAATTACCTATATGCCTGAATTCAAAGAGGTTTTAAAGAAACTTGAAATCCAGGTTGAACTGCGCGGACAAAGCAAGAGTACATTGCAAAATTATGATAGAAGGTTAGCGTTGTTTGTTATTCATTTTAAGGCCTTGCCCGAAGAAATATGCGAGGACGAAATCAACGAATACCTTGTTGCCCTGGCACGTGATCCCAAATCACCTTCCCGCAGCAGTTTTAAGCACATGGTGTATGGCCTGCGCTATTATTACCGTTTACTTGGGATGAACAAAAAGGCCATTGCATTGCCCGAATTGAAACGGGACACCAAACTACCTGTAATCCTTAACCGGTCCGAACTCAAAGAGCTGTTCCGCACCCCCTCGCTCTTGAAACAGCGCACCGTTCTGACACTTATTTATTCGGCCGGGCTGCGCGGACAGGAAGTGATAAACCTCAAAATAGGAGATGTGGATTTTGAACGCCAAACCATCCATATCCGACAGAGCAAGTATAAAAAAGACCGGATTGTGCCTCTTTCGCCAACCATAGCTATTGGGTTAAAAAAATATATGGCTGCCGAGAATCCTTACGGGTGGCTTTTCAACGGGAAACAACCGGGAACCAAATATAGCATGCGTGGTTTATCGTGGATTTTCAGAGAAAACCTAAAGAAAACTTCCATTCAAAAAAAGGTAAACCTTCATTCTTTAAAGCATACCTATGCCACACATTTACTGGAAGAAGGTGTAGATATTGTAACACTTAAAGATTTGCTGGGGCACGCCGAAATCACTATCACCATGATTTATCTGCACACTGCCCAGTTTGAACGCACAAATGCACACAGCCCACTAGATACGCTCTATGGAAGACGTTAAGTATGAGCTGGCCGATGTGGTACGCAAGTTTGGCAAGCGGTTAATGGGCCAGCAGGCAATCTCTCCCATGCAAGCAAAGGCACTAAACAACATTGTTTCGTGCCGTACCGCCCAACTGGGATGGAATGAATATGCCTGTGGCACATGTGGTGTTGTGCACTATCGTTACAATAGCTGTGGCGACAGGCATTGTCCAAAGTGCCAATCCACAAAACAAGCCTTGTGGATAGATAAGCTCCTGGGTGAAACTTTGCCCGTGAAACACTACCATATTGTGTTTACGGCCCCGCATTGCCTAAACGATATTTGTTTGTGGAACGATAGGCTGTATTATAAACTATTGTTCCGCTCGGTATGGAAAACCTTGCGTACTTTTGGCTACACAAACTTTGGGTGCGAAACGGGAGCTGTGGCGGTACTGCATACCTGGGGACAGAATTTATCATTGCACCCCCACATACATTGCATTGTTCCCGCTGTCGGATATTCGTTACAAGGCCAATGGAAGCACATGGGCAAGTATGTAGATTACCTGTATTGCGTACAGAAACTCAGCGCTTCTTTTAAGGCCGCATTCCTGGATAGCTTAAAACAGGGCTTGAGGAAAGCTGGGCGGTATAGCTGATCTTTTACCGCACAATTGGAAAAAATCTTAGAATAACGAGAATTGTTCATGGATTCTACGCATTGTTGTAAAGTCTCACATTAACAAAATTAATTAAACCTCATTGACGTGCGAGCGCGAATGCTTACGTTGTGGTATTCAGAAAGCATTGAATCGCTTTTTTGATTGTGACCTAAAATTGGATGGAATCATTGGAAAAAACACAATAAAGGCCATCAACTCTTGTCCTCCAGAATTGCTATTCAACCCGATTAAATCAGCTCGAATGGATTATTACCATACTATTGCTCAAAGATGGCAAAATCATAAGTTTACGAAGGGGTGGTTGAAGAGGGTATATGCGATTAAGTTCACTTTATAAAGTATCTTAAAAATTGAGTGTTAGTTTCGCTATTCAGTTTCTATACATACTTTTTTTTTGGCATCTATGTACCTCATTACTTATATGTTAACTATTGACTTTTGAGCACAAGTGTTTTAACTTAGCGCAACAATAAAAAAATAGTTCATTTTTTTAACTTAATACCCTTGGTTATGAAAAAGATTTACTTTTGTTCTTTAATTCTAATTTTTACTGGTTATAATCTTCTAGGACAAGATCATTATGTATGCAGTTATACATACGATTATGACAATGATGGTGATTTAGATATAGTTGCTGCATTGACATCTTTCACACCTGAAGAATCAGGTATATATTGGTTAGAAAATGATGAAGGAAAAATGTTCAACAGCAAGCATTTGATAATTAATAGTGATATTTCTTATAGAATTGAATATTTTAATATGGTTGATTATGACGCTGACGGGGACTTAGATTATATTATTTGTGAAAATGGATGGAACGATGGTAGTCTTGTAATATATCAACAGAACCATAATAATGCTTTTAATAAAATAATATTATTAGAGGAATATGATTTCACAATGTCAAAAGTCGCCGACTTTAATAATGATGGGTTTATTGATATTATAGGTGTTGGAGATAATAATACGGGAACTAGAATGTATTTTAATAATTCAAATATTGACTT
Organism: Saccharicrinis sp. GN24d3; assembly: GCF_052400645.1. Taxonomy (NCBI): domain Bacteria; kingdom Pseudomonadati; phylum Bacteroidota; class Bacteroidia; order Marinilabiliales; family Marinilabiliaceae; genus Saccharicrinis; species Saccharicrinis sp. GN24d3. Next base: position 1,476 of record NZ_JBQTGI010000008.1, on the reverse strand, counting down.
TTCTGAAGTGATCCTATCTACTGATTACGGTGGAGTTATAGATGCAAAAGATATAGATAATGATGGCGACACGGATATTGCAGTTGGTGGCTCAGGTGTATATAATGATGGAGCAAGAATTCTTTCCAATGATGGCGCTGGTTCTTTTGACTTAATTTCATATTTAGCCTCTTATACTATTAATCATCATAGCATATGGGAAGATATTGAGATTGCAGATTATCATGGCGATAACTCAATGGATGTACTTGGTTTTAGTTCGGATGCAACAGGTGGTTTATGGTACTACCAAGGCCCATCATATGGTTCAGGATCAATATTCGTTTTAGATAGAGATGGAGTGGATATTGGTGGAGATATCTTGTTATTTGATGTTGATAAAAATGGATATGTAGATATTGTTAGACAAGAGAAAGGTAAAAGTAAAGTGGACGTTCTATATAATTATCAGGCATCTGTATGGCCTCAAAAAGAAGTGATTTCTACAGAATGGGAAGGAGAACATGAGCGTATGTCATTTGGGGATTTAGATAATGATGGCGATGAAGACCTTGTATTGCCAAGCGAAGCAGGTATTTCTTGGTTTGAGAATATTGATGGTCACCTAATTAAATATGTTGGCAATACAACTAATATTTTAACAAAAAATTCAAATCAAATCTTAGAATGTTATCCAAATCCAGTTAATGATATATTACATATTCGTATGAAGGATAATAATTCAATTAGAATAAAAGTATATAATATCCAAAGAACAATCGTTTACGAAGAAATTATAAATAGAAAATCAAACTTAGAAATTAATCTTTCTAGCCTACAAAGTGGTTTTTATATTGTTGAAATTTCGGATTTTAAATCTAATATTTCAGTAGGAAAAGTATTCAAAAAATAGACCATAATATTATAAATCTAACACGATGAAAAAGACATATTTTCGCTATATAGCATTTAATACACTATTTTAATTATTTATATTTTACTGAGTGAAAAACTCTGATACAAATGTATAGTGTCTTTGGTTTTATGTAGCGCACCGTATGGTGCGAAAGTCTGTTACCTTTTAGTAGAGAGTTATTTAAACACAAATAGCGGTTAGGAAAAATACCTAAACCGCTATGCGTATTACATTATTTAAGGTAATTGTGCAATGTAGTTCCCCAAGTTAGTATCCAGTCAAACTTCATATAATATGACTCAAGAACCACTTTTACAGGTAAAGCACGACCTGTATCTAAAAGTATGTCTCCATTAATTTTTCCTTCTACTGGTCTCATTTCCTTTATTTTTAAATTTGAACCCGCAATATGCATTAGAAAATCTATTACACATTGAAATTGTTTCAAAACAAGACACTCCGCTGCTTCAACTCAACTCACCATAACGATGCTCCCGAAAGTAATCCATAGCCGTTAACTTAAGGGAACCTATTGGTACAAAAACACATACACAGACGGACTTCCCCAATGAGGAAGTTTA